>JAACEJ010000280.1 GCA_011682565.1 Actinomycetota bacterium
ACGCATCGCAGGTTGCATTTCCTGCCCACGTTCCAGACGACTACCGGCTTTTTATCTTTGGAAAATTGCAAAAGATGCGACGGCAGCTTTTTCGAGTGACGGCCGTAACGCAAGGCGTCGGATGGTTCCACTGTGCCGCAATAGAGTTTTGATATTCCGATCATTCTTTTATCCTGCTTTTGGTTTTGATTTATCGATTAAAATATTCAACAATAGCGCCCACCAGGTCGGGGATGGTATATCGTTGTGGCTGAATGTCCGTCCGCAGTCCGTACTGCTCAGCCGTGCGAGAGGTGATCGGCCCGATGCAGGCGACTTGCGCTTTGGACATGGCCGTTGGTAATTTTTCTTGTTCGATTTGCGCGACAAAATTCTTAACCGTTGAAGAACTGGTAAAAGTGATGAGGTCAAAATCGCCTCGCCTGACCTGGTCATAAATTTCAGCGGAATGGTCGGTTTCAAAAATAGTTTGATAGGCAGTCACTTCGTCGACAATGGCTCCTGACGATTCCAGGCCGGTGCGAAGATTCGCCCGTGCAATATCCGCGCGCGGCAAAAGGATGTTTTTGCCGTCAATGTGCTCTTGTTGAAAGGATTCGACAATGGACTCGCCAATGAATTCAGCCGGCTGAAGATCGGCGACGATGCCGTATGTTCGCAACTGTTTGCCGGTGGCCGGTCCGATGGCGCAAAACCTGATCCCGGCCAGCGCCCGCACATCGCGGCCGAGGTGGAACAAGCGATTGAAAAAGGCTTCCACGCCATTGGCAGATGTGAAAACGATCCAGTGATATTTTTTAATATCCTCGATGGCCCGATCCAGTGGCGCGTAGGAGGTGGGCGGAATTAATTTAATGGTCGGAAAGGCCAGCACATCGGCGCCCAGGCCTTCCAGCGCCGCCACCAGATCGCTGGCCTGCGCCCGCGAACGCGTCACCACAATCCTTTTGCTGAACAGGGGTCTATTCTCGAACCAATTCAGTTGTTCGCGCAACCTTACCACCTCTCCCACCACAATCAGCGCGGGAGATTTGAGGCCGGCAGCTTTGACTTTATCCTCGATGGTCGCCAATGTGCCGGATACGGATTCCTGCGTCGGCATGGCGCCATTACGAATGACCGCCGCCAGAGTGTCGGGCGAACGCCCATTTTCCTGTAACCTGCTGACGATCTCGGGCAGATTCTTCATGCCCATGTAAAAGACCAGCGTGCCGTGCAGGGAGGCGATGGCCTCCCAGTTGAGTTGCGAGTCGGATTTGGTCGGATCTTCGTGGCCGGTGATGAAGGTGACCGCCGTGGCCAGACCGCGATGCGTCGGCGGAATGCCCGCACAAGTCAAAGCTGCAATGCCGGATGTGACGCCGGGAATGATCTCAAAGTCGATGCCCGCTTCTTTCAACGCCAGCGCCTCTTCGCCGCCGCGTCCAAACACAAGCGGGTCGCCGCCTTTCAGACGAACCACGGCATGCCCATCGCGGGCCTTGTCTATCAGCAATTTGTTGATATTGCTTTGACTCATCGTATGTGAGCCGCCGCGTTTGCCGACATAAATTTTATCGGCCTTTGCCGGCGCTTCATCGAGCAGGCTGCTGTTGGCCAGATAATCGTAAACCACGACAGCGGCTTGCTGTAAAACTTTAAGCGCTTTGGCCGTTATCAGGCCCGGATCTCCGGGTCCGGCTCCCACAAGATAAACCTTTCCGTTATCGGACACGAATTTCCTCCAATATGCGAGCCGCACCAAGATCGAGCAATTCGTTTGCCAGTCTGACGCCGATCTCTGCGGCCATTTCCGGCCTGTCATTTAATTTTGCTGAAAATAATTTTAAACCGTCCAGGCTCAGTACTTTGCCTTCTATGGTCAATGTCTCTTTATGAATTTGACAAAAAGTTGCTATCGGGGTCTGGCAGCCGCCTTCCAGGGTTTGTAAAAAGGCCCGTTCAGCGGTTACCGTCTGAAAAGTCACGGCATCGTTGATGAGTTGAACCAGCGCCATGACGTCGTCGTCTTTTCTGATCTGAATGCCAATGGCGCCCTGCGCCGGGGCCGGCAACATCACATCGAACGGCAACACCTGCGAGATATGCTCCTCCAGGCCCAGACGCTTTAGTCCTGCTTTGGCCAGCACTACGGCATCCATATCGCCCTGCCCGAACTTGCGCAGCCGCGTCTCCACATTGCCGCGGATGTCGGTGAGGCGCAGGTCGCGTCTGTGCGCCAGCAACTGGGCGCCGCGGCGCAGGCTGCTGGTGGCGACGATGGCGCCCTGCGGCAGATCGTCCAGCACTCGATTCTTTTTGCTGACCAGCACGTCGTGCGCGTCTTCTCTCGGCGCAACGGCGGCAATAGTGAGTTCTGCCGGGCTTTCCGTGGGCAGGTCTTTCATGCTGTGCACGGCAATGTCGATTTCGTTTCGCAGCAGCGCCGTCTCGATTTCTTTGACGAACAGACCCTTGTCGCCGATCTTGCTCAGGGAGACGTCAAGGATTTTGTCGCCCCGGGTTTTGATGATCACCTGCTCGATGTGCAGGTCGGGCTGCTGTTGCAGGAGCATTTTGCAGATGATCTCCGTCTGCACCAGGGCCAGGCGGCTGCCGCGCGTTCCGATTCTAATTGTTTGCTTCGTATTCATCCAATCCGAAAATCTCTTTTATTGTACATTTGCCACACAGTTCCGAATCGTCCTTGCACTGGTGCAGGCGAATCATCGGACTGTGTAAGAATTTTTTCAAAAGGCTTTTGGAGAATTTATCGATTTGCTCCCAGTCTTCCTGTACAAAGTGTTTGCGATTCTTTTTTATTTCCCGTTGTCGTATTTCCTCGAAATGGTGCTGTAATTGTTTGATGGTCGGCAGGACATCGAGGCTTTTGTACCAGTTGATGAAATCATGCATCTCCTCGAGAATAATTTCCATCACCTTGGGAATCTCCTGCTCCCGCTTTCTCAGGTTTTTGCTGACAATGCTTCTCAAGTCATCGATATCATACAGAAAAACATTGTACAGATCTCTGACGTCTTGTTCAATGTCGCGCGGTACGGCAATATCGATTAAAAAAAGCGGGCGATTCTTTCTTTGCGCCATAATTTCTTTTATCATTTCGGTGGAAATAATTGCCTCTCTGGAAGCCGTCGAACAGATTACCATATCCGCCTGCTCGATGCCGTTCTTCAATTCATCAAATGGGATAGCAGTTGCATTGAATTGACGAGCCAGTTTTTGCGCTTTGGACAGGGTTCGGTTTGCGATGGTCAAACGATTGATGCCGCGTTTTTGCAGGTTCATCAGCGTAATCTGAGCGATTTCTCCGGCGCCAACCATGAGCACGCTTTTATCAAAGTCGGAAAATATTTTTTGCGCCAGTTCCACCGCTACGGAGCCAATGGATGCAGCTCCCCAGCTTATCTTTGTCTCATTGCGGCTCCTTTTGCCAACGCGAAAGGATTGGTGGAATATTTTGTGGAAAAATCTATTCGCTGTTTTAGCTTCTACTGCCAGGGTGTATGCATTGCGTACCTGGCCAAGGATTTGATCTTCTCCCAGTACCATGGAGTCGAGACCGGCGACGACTTTGAAGAGATGTTCCACGGCTTTGAAATCGCGGGATTTATAAAAATAGTCCTGGGCAATCTGGGGATCTTGCAGGTCTACGTATTTGGCGAGAATATGAACTAATCTGCCGTTGGCCAGGGACGAGGAGTGATTGGCCACAACGTAAAATTCCGTTCGATTACAGGTGGAAAGGATGACGACTTCTTCAATGCCCTCCTGTCCGGATATATGCGACAAAAGTTTTTTGCATTCATTTTCATCGAAGGAGAACCGCTCGCGGATGTCGAGCGGAGCTTTTTTATAGTTGATACCGGTTAGATAGATTGAAAGCATGGTCTCAGTTTGTCTGTTCAAAGTATGAGCTAATGATATTTTGTGCCTGTTCTCTGGCAAGAGTTTCCCGGCGTTTCATGTCGTCGGACAATTGAACTTTTTGGCTGCGGCGCAGCCTGTCTAACTCTTCGATGTCACGGGCAATGCGCGCCGGAAAGAGTTTTTCCAGGCCTTCCCGGATGTATCTGGCCAGGGCCGGCGCTTTGCCGTTTGTCGAAATCGCTATTTTTAAATCGCCCTGCCGGTAAACGCTGGGGACGTAAAAGTTACACAACTCCGGTACATCCACAACGTTTACCAGCATATTTCTTTTTTCTGCCAGCAGATAGATGGCCCTGTTTGTTTCGCTGTCATTGGTAGCGGCAATGACTAAAAACATGTCGTCCATATCGCCGGGTTCATATTTTTTGGTTTGATAGACAATCTTTTTGTCCTGCGCAAAAAGTTGTAGCTTTTTTGTTAAATCCGGGCTAATCACAGTGATGTTTGCCTGCGATTTTAACAAAAAATCCACTTTGCGTTCCGCGACCTGGCCGCCACCGACCACGAGACAATTTTTATCTTTAAGTTTTATAAATATCGGACATAAAGTGTTCATTGCTGCGCCTTTTCGATTTTCAAACAGAAAAATTTCTTTACAAAAGTCATGCCAGTGATCAAGTGGACAACAGTTGTTGATTTTTCAGAAATTAAGACGAGTCGCATAATGTGTCGACTTTAGCTCTTTTCAATGTGGTAAAATATTTTTCAATATGAAAAATCAGCAGACTGTAAAAGCGCAAGGTCGAAAAATTGAAATATAATGGTGATAAAATAAATCAGCCAAAAATATTTTAAATAGGAGGAATGCGGCGCTTTTATGCGCCGCGCAATCCATAAAGAAAGGGTTTACACTCCAATTTTCGTTTTGATTTTACAATAGCTGAAACATTTGAATAATCATATTATTAAAAATACCGGTGTTTATTTTTTGCATGAAAGCGTCCGATAACGCTGAATAAGCGTTCCGTTTTGCTCAAGAAATTCCCACACCGTTTCGTTGTTCGCGTGATGTCCGGTCAGCCTGGCCATGCTCTCGTTGATCTGAAACGGCAGGCGGATGGACAGCGCCAGGCGCGGGCAGGATTTGACACAGGCAAAACAATCCCAGCATTCGGACGGATCGTAAATGGCGGCCTTGCCATCCTGATTGATGAACAAAAGGTTTCCCGGACAGATGTCAACGCAGCGCGGCGGTTCGTCCAGTTGCTTGCAGCCATTGCACTTGTTCACGTTGATGTCAATCATTGGCGATCTCCTTTTTCTTGAACGGCGGCAGGAGCTGGCGTTGAAAAACGTTTATTCTGCCGTCCCTGATCTCGGAATTGATAAAGGCCTTGTACTCGATGTCGTTGCGCACCGGAAAATCGAGCCGGGTTTGATAGGCCGGCCAGCGAGTTTCTTTTCGCGCCAGCATGTGTTCCACCAGCACCCTGGCCAACAGAATCCGGTCCTTGATTTCGTGCGTCCGCATCAGTTCATGTAAATTGGCAGCATGGATGTTCTTAATCTTGCCGCTCAGAATTTGCAACAGTTCTCTTGCCAGTACAAGTTTTTCCCTGTTGGCGGCGTAATTCATCGAATAGCCGCCGGCGTATTCG
>JAACEJ010000281.1 GCA_011682565.1 Actinomycetota bacterium
AACATCCTGGTCGGCCTTTTTCGCACGCATTTGCCTTTGCAGTCTATCCATGCGATTCTCAATGATGAACAAATCACTGAGGATAAATTCCGCATCGACCATTTCCATGTCGCGAAGCGGATCAACAGAGTTGAGCGGATGAGGTATATTTTCATTTTCAAAAGCACGAAGTGTCACCAGAATCGCATCGACTGTTCTTATCTGGCCGAGAAATTGATCGCTGAAACTGCTCTTCTTTTGTTCGGAAGTACTCATTCCGGCCAGATCAACAAATTCTATGGTTGCCGACGTTTTTTTCTTTGGCTGGAAAATATCAGCCAGCAAATCCACGCGTTCATCCGGCACATGAACAATGGCGTGGTGCGCTTCGGCTTTGCCGCCCATAAAAGCAGCGGTGTCCACCTGTGCGCCGGTGAGAGCGTTAAACAGCGTCGTTTTTCCAGAAAGGGGCAGGCCCACAATTCCAATTTTCATTTTATAATCCTATGGTCATTATTTTTAATTTTCAGACAATATAACCATTATGATACGATTTGCAAGCAAAATATACTTTTAAATCAAAATTATTTTGCCTATTTTATGGGAAATAATTTTGGTTTTATATCGAATCGGATGGACAGGATAATTAATGGCAGGATGATGGGTGACAGACTCATGAATTGAAAATCGCACTTTTTATCTCAAGGAATAAAATGATACAAAGAAAAAAATCAGGATCGATTATTTGCCCAAGCTGCGGCAAACTTATTTCAGCAAATTCAAAACAATGTATTTATTGTGGACGTAAAAATCCCGGACTTTGGGGATATGGCCCGCAACTGCAAAAAATATTAGACAATTTTTCGGAAACGACTCCAATCCTTGTCGGTGCATGTGTTGTCTTGTATGTCATTAGCCTTTTAATCGACCCGGCGGCGCTGCTTCGACCACATGGTCTTTTCAACATTCTATCGCCGAGCATGAAAGCGCTTGATGATATCGGTATGACCGGTACTTATGCTCTGGCACATGGCCGATGGTGGACGCTTGTTACAGCGATTTACCTCCACGGCGGTTTGTTACACATTCTGTTCAATATGCTATGGCTTTATCAACTGGGACAAATGGTCGAAAACCTTTTTGGACGTTCGAGAACTTTTCTTATTTTTACCATCTCGGGCGTTCTCGGTTTTTTTGTCTCGGATATGCTTGGCATCACTTTTACTATCGGCGCGTCGGGATCAATTTTTGGATTGCTGGGAGCACTTGTTTATTATGGTCGCAAAAGAGGCGGCTTTTTCGGTAAACAAATTTATAAACAAATGGGAACCTGGGCAATTGTTCTTTTCCTTTTTGGATTTATGATGCCCGGGGTCAATAATTTTGCACACGCCGGTGGATTTATCGGAGGTTATATTAGCGCCCAATTGCTCGGTTTTAATGAAATAAGCCGCGAAACGGAAACGCACCGGATGCTGGCGTTGGCGGCAGTTGCACTTACAGTGATCAGCTTTATTCTGGAATTTGTAATGTAAAATCTGTGAAAAACAGAGAACGGGTAACGGAGACCAAAGTCCGGGCAGCCGATTTTCGGCGTCTCTTCTCCGGTCTCCGTTTGTGGTGTAGGTGGAGGTAGTAATGGTGGAGCAAGCAGTAAATTATCTCAACGACATGTTAATGCCGCCCAGTACACTGAAAAATGTTTGATTAAAAAATGACCATCTGGCCTGGACGAAAAAACTCATCGGTCGTCGCATGTTGGTGTGGAGGCCGACAATAGCGTTGCCGCCAAAGTCGGTTGTATTTTCGCCCTTGTCCGGCAGGATGTAATTCACTGCCAGTCCGCCGCCGAAATAAAGCAATCCAAAGGGGCGCGGCTGAAAGAACAGATCGCCGTTGAATTGCCAGCGCGTGTAATCGGGTTTTTCGTCGACAAAGTGATAATCGAAACTTGGCACAAAGCGCCAGAAAATGCCGGCAGGAATCCAGAGTTGTGCGCCGGCAAAATATTGCTCATTATCAAAATCGTTGCCGACCCTGATTCCGAGCATTTCTCTGCTCATCATTTTATGATGGCGGTTTCTGTTTGCAAATATTGGACGCCGTTTAACACGCCGTTGCGCCAGGGCCGATTCGCTGAACAGCGAGAGCGCAAACAAAACCAGTGCGGTGGTAATAATTGTTGATCGTTTCATTTTTTCTTCTCCTCTTCAAAGTCGTAATGATTTCTGCCGTATCTCAAGCAATGGGCGTACCGTTTTAAACGTGTTTTTATCTTTTTTGCAAGTATTTAAAAAACAATGTTGTTTTTTGTCTCATTCAGATAAGATCGAATAATTCGTTCCGGGAGGTACAACATGATGTCCCTGGGTGCACAATGAAAAAACACGATTATGATTATATCGTTATTGGTTCCGGTTTCGGCGGCAGCGTCTCGGCACTTCGCTTGGCTGAAAAAGGGTATCGTGTTTGCGTTATTGAACGCGGCAAACGCTGTACGAACAATGATTTTGCAAAATCTAACTGGCAGTTGCGAAAATGGTTATGGGCGCCAAAATTGTTTTGCACAGGCATTCAAAGTCTGACGCTGTTGAAGAATGTACTCGTCCTGAGCGGTTCCGGCGTTGGTGGCGGCAGCCTCGGATATTGCGCCGTCCTTTTAAAACCCTCTACACCATTTTTTAACGATCCGCAATGGGCGGGTTTGCAGGACGATTGGCAAGAGGTCCTGGCGCCATTTTATGATGTTGCAACGAAAATGCTCGGTGTGACGCAAAACCCCAAACTTTGGAAAAGCGACGAATTGCTGCGCGAGTATGCGCAGGATTTGCAACGCGAAAATTATTTCAATCCCACAAAAGTCGGCATATTCTTCGGCGATTCTGAGCATGAAAGCGACGATCCTTTTTTTAACGGCAACGGCCCGGCACGAACGGGGTGCGATCATAAGGGAAGCTGCATGGTCGGATGCCGTACGGGCGGAAAAAATTCTCTGGATTTGAACTATCTTTATCTGGCGGAAAAACTTGGCGTGACAATCATGCCGGAAACGCTGGTTACAAACGTTGCCGAATTGCCCGACGCTGGATACGAAATAACAACCGAAGAATCGACCCGGCAATTTAACAAAAAGAAAATGAAACTGACCGCCCCGGGTGTCATCTTTGCCGCCGGCACTTTGGGAACAAACAAACTTTTGCTGTCATGTAAACAGCGCGGCTCTTTACCCCGCCTTTCAGATCGGCTGGGCAAGACCGTACGTACAAACAGCGAAGTGCTTGTCGGCGCAAAAGCAAAAGATAAAAAATACAACTTTTCCGAAGGTATCTCGATCACATCGAGTCTCTTCGTTGATGAGCACACGCATATCGAGCCGGTTCGTTATCCCCAGGGATCGGATGCCATGTTCTGGCTGTCAACTTTGCTGACCGATGGTGGTTCATGGTTGACCCGACCGTTGAAATTTCTATGGAACTGTCTCAAACAACCGCTGGAATTTCTCAGGACATTGCTTCCTTTCGGCTGGGCGAAAAACTCGATCATTCTCCTGGTCATGCAAAATCTGGACAACCGCATGGATTTGTTTCTTAAAAAAAGATGGTACCGGCCGTTTGCTGACAAACTGGCATCCCGCAGCAATAGCAGCACAGTTCCAAATTTTATTCCCCAGGCCAACGAAGCGGCAAAAGCGATTGCGAAAAAAATAAATGGTGTTCCGCAAAATGCGCTTACAGAAGTGCTCTTTAATGCGCCTGTCACTGCACACATTATCGGCGGCTGCGTCATCGGCAAAGATCGGAAAAGCGGCGTGATCGACAAAAACTGCCGTGTTTTTGGTTATGAAAATATGCTCATTGTCGACGGCTCGACGATACCGGCGAATCTCGGTGTAAATCCCAGTCTGACTATCACTGCAATTGCGGAATACGCCATGAGCTCTATTCACCCAAAAGAAATATAGAAAAATGAGAAAAAGTGCGAAATTTGAACTGGAAGAGGTCATCGGAAGAGATTATATTATTTCTCTTAATCCGAGTACCGGGGAAGAATTGGGCCGAATGAAGCCGCTCAGCAGACGCGAGATCGACAAAGCCATTCATTGCACTCGTGAGTCATTTAAAGAATGGCGTTCGACGAGCATGAAAACGCGAGCAGGTTTTTTGCGTAAGCTCAGCGACATCATTCTTGAGCAAAAATCGGAGATCGCACATCTCATCGCTACAGAACAGGGCAAGCCGGTGACGGAAGCACTGGGCGCGGAAATCGTCTCTGTGCTCAGCATTCTCAAAGATTTGTATCGCAATGGCCGCCGGGTTCTTAAAAGGTCAAACGTTCGTCCCGAACAGATTCTTTTTGTCCATAAAAAAAGTTCATACCGCTATGAACCTTTTGGCGTTGTGGCAATCATTTCACCATGGAATTATCCTTTCTCAGTCCCTGTGCCCGAAATTGCAGCAGCGCTTTTTGCAGGTAATACTGTAGTTTTCAAACCCGCTCCACACTCGATTCTCATTGGCGAAAAAATTGATGAAATTTTCAAAATGGCAGGATTTCCTGACGGCGTTATGAATACCGTCATTGTAGATGATCGCGACGCTCCGGTCATCAGCGAACATCCTGCTGTGGATAAAATCGTTTTTACGGGCAGCACAAACGTGGGAAGCAAGATCATGTCTTCCGCTGCAAAAAATATCACGCCCATTCTGCTGGAGTTAGGAGGAAAAGACGCGGCCATTGTTGCCGCAGATGCGAATATTGAAAGAGCGGCGAAAGGAATTGTCTGGGGCGCCATGTTTACGACAGGACAGGTATGCGCTTCGATCGAGCGCGTTTATGTCGAAAGCAGCGTAGCGGAAAAATTTATTAATGCATGTGTTCGGGAAACGAAAAAACTGAGAATCGGTGACCCGCTGGATAAAGATACGGACATTGGCCCGCTAAGCCATGTCGGGCAACTGAATCATATTGATCAACACATTGAGGACGCTATTGAAAAAGGTGCCCGTATTCTCGTCGGGGGAAAAAGAATTAAAATGCCCGGATATTTTTTTGAACCGACAATCCTGACAAATGTAGATCATTCAATGGATGTTATGACCCATGAAACATTTGGTCCTGTATTGCCTGTCATGACGGTAGAATCTCTGGACAAAGCTATTGATTTGGCGAATGACAGCATTTACGGCCTGTCGGCTTATGGTTGGACGGAAAACAAAAACACTGCCGAACGGTTGATGAACGAGCTGGAGGCAGGTACGGTCATGATAAACGATTCAACATCTTCATGGGGAGAGGCAACCGCACCGTGGGGAGGTATGAAAAAAAGCAGCATCGGCAGGACACGGTCGCGATTCGGATTGCTTGAAATGGTGCAGGTGAAATATGCCAGCTATGACAGAGGTAACAATGCGTTTAATCCCTGGTGGTTTCCCTATGACAGCCAGGCAAGGCAGTTCTTTACCCGTGCTTTGGATTTACTTTTTCAGCAAAATGTTCTTAAAAAAATGATGGCTTTATTCTCACTTTTAAAAGTCAGTAAATTT
>JAACEJ010000282.1 GCA_011682565.1 Actinomycetota bacterium
TTTCAAATCACCTAATGGCTGTCCGCCCTTGATCGGTAGACTAGCAAAGGAAACAGGATCGCCAACAGTATAAGGTTGAGACGTATCAAAATAGTTTGGATCAGGTTTGAGTGATTTGCCCTTGAACAATGCAGGTGTTTCACTTTTACCACCTTCTTCATAAAAAACACCGGTTGCCATTACGAAATGTCCATAAGGTTCGCCGATTTTGGTTCTGTTGCGAGTGAGATACCAACCTCTTTGGCTGCCTTCACCTATCGGATGACTTCCGTAAATGGTTTTTTTGTCAGGTGCAGCAGAACCGGCATCCATACCGCCTTCTTTAACAGCGATAAATTGTTGCCCGTTCCAGATATCAGAGAAAACACCTCTGGAATCCCGGTAGGCGACTTTTCGCTCACCATCCGGGGCCCAACCGTTTGCATCGATCTTACTTTGGGAAATTCCGGTTGCCCAGCAGAATGGTACATCCCAAGGATTGCCATCGGGATCAGGACTGCCGTCATAACCGGACAGTCTTGATGGGGGCCACCAGCCATGCCAACGCGTTCCGCGCTTGTTGAGAGCCATACTTCCAAAAGTACCATCATCAATCAGCATAGATAATGCTTCAATTTTATGGTTTTCACGATCAATAGTGCCGTCACAATCATTATCCTGAACACCGGTATTGGTCAGTTCGAATTCCATTGCGATAAAGTCGTTCATGTTGGCTTCATTAAAGCTGAAGCTGCGAATACGACCTTTTACATCAACACCAATATTTGTCGGCATTGAGAATTCGTAAACTTGTTGATAACGGCTGTCATCAGCCCAGGGGCTTCCACCATGTTCATCACCATTAGAGGTCGGAGTCATGTTTGTGTTACCCATCGACTGCATCCAGAAGGCATCGCAGTAATATGGATAATTAACTGTATCGCTGGCGACAGAGGCACGGTAAGCACCAATTTTTTCTGTCGGGCTATATTCCGTCATAAAGATGCTTGAATTCCAGGTTAAAGTGAAAATGTCACCTGCCGGATAATGAAAGACCGGAGCTGTCCACTGCCGGGCAAAGTTGCCCAGACGAACGAGATGTCTGTTTTTCAATACATCCGTTTGCGATTCACCGTAATATTTACCTATGCCGCTTGGCATAAAACTTTCCCATAGATCCCCAGAGCACATAACACCGACTCCGGGCCAATCCCTTGCCAGTGCCATTGAACTAAGACCCATGAGAAATATGATAATGAGAATTGATAAATTCTTTTTAACCATTACGTTTCTCCTAAGTTTTACTTTATTGAGAAAGTCTATTCTATTATTCTACTAAAAAATTAGAAAGAGACCTCAAAACCAACGTATATTTCACGTGCAATACCTGCCAACGGACTTCCGTATTGGTCAACAGGACGATTTAACAAGCCCCACGGATTTCCTTCTCTTTCGTATTCATTATCTCTAAAGTAGTTCTCAAACGTCAGGACGTTCAAACGATCCATAACGTTCAACACTTCAAAGAAAAGACCGGTACGGAAACCGGCAATTTTCATATACTTGGTTAAGCGCAGATCAAGCTGGAAGAAAGATTCGCCGTTCAGCTTATTTTCATAGCGAAGATTGGTGACACTAACTTGTTGTGTGTAGCGCCATGGGCTTCTATAAGTTCCAATAGTTGACATCTTTACATTAAAGGGGAAATCCCACAACAATGCCAGTTTGGCTTTCCAGTTGTTGTAACCTCGTGAATATGTCGGCCAGAAATTAACGATATTCCAATCATAATCTCTGGTTGTCTTGTAACTTAAAGAAGTGGTAAACGCCGCATCCTGGTTAATATTACTACCGTTGCTGGACGCTTTATCATAAGCATAAGAAACACTTAAATTTCCGGAAAGCCCAACTATACCAAAATATCTTTCAGAACTCGGGCGTTTCCACAAGTTAAGTTCCAAACCACGGCTATCGCGGTAGCCCCAATTTGTAACGTATGAATACAGCGAGAAATCAGTCCCGGTTGCTTTTTTATCCTGGTTAATGCTATATCCAAGAGCGCTGCCGTTTCTGACGTCACGATAGTATGCAGTCAGGTCAACACCAAATTCATTGGTCAAACCGACATTGACGCCAATTTCATAGGCGGTTGCTCTTTCAGGATCCGGATCGGCATTCCTGACCGCAGGCAATGAAGCATTGGCAAAGGAACCGTAATTTCTCAACCAGTAGCCCATATTTGGCTGTGTGGTATAAATACCCCAGCTATAATGCATGGCAGCTTTTTCTGTAATCGGATGAGAAATACCGATACGGGGACTGACATAGTAATGCGTTCTACTGGGTTTGGTATTATCCCAAACAGTGACAGCCTGGTTGTTCGCAAGCGTATCATACTTGACGGGTTCAAACAGATCCTTGAAAACTTGTGTATCCATGTTGTACGCATCGAATCGTGCACCAAGATTGACAATGATACCTTGGTATTCAATTTTGTCCTGCATATACGTACCAAAGGACCAAGGATTGATTTTGTAAATGTCTGTTTCAAACTTGAATGCAGGATCAGGAAATCCGACACTTGATTTATGTGAGAATTCATCTACAGTTTTCAATTTATACTCCAAACCGGTTTTTAACTGATGATGAAAACTGATCTGGTTCGTATAATTCGATGACAGGGTTAAAGTACTGGTTTTCAAATTCTCATAATGATAACCGGCCAGACCAAAACGAATCTGATTTTGAAAGCCTGTAACCTGATAATTCGGATCATTACCCGGTGAAGTATTAAAGATTCTTGTCGTCTCGTCATCCAGGTAGTATTTAGCTTTTTCGACTGTATCCAAAATTATCCAATCGCCGTAATTATTATATTGCAGCTTTTTGTTCACAGGTTTATAACCCCATGTTTTTTCGTTGCCGACATAACTGACTGTCGTTTCCAAAAAGCTGGAGGGATTGAATGTATGGATGTATTTCATGTAAGAAACGATACCGGAACGATCCCATACCGGCTGTCCCTCAAGCCAAAACTGGTATACATAAGAATAGGAACGGTTCGTCCAGCCAAACAACTGTCCCCAGTCATCAAGTTTCCCATAGAGAGTAATTCGATCAGACGCGGTGAGATTATAGTTTAATTTGAGAGACAAACCAAGATTTCTCTGAAACTCACCCGGAAAACGACCATGATCATTCAGCAAGTTGCCTGCAAAAAAGAAATTTCCTTTGCTGGTTAATGGACCGCCAAATGTTAACTCGGCATTCGTTCGAGGTTTGCTGCCATATTCGTAGTTGTTCGGGGTCCATTGCATCAATGCAGCCAAACCAGTTTGGCCGGCGTCGACCAATGCTTGTTTGTGCGCAAAATACATGTCTGCGGCGGTTTTGCCATCGGCAATAACGGCATTATAACAATTCGGACCAGCATGTTTTAAGCCACCCAAGCTTGATCGGGTATAGAGTTTTCCGGTGTATCGCCTGCCACCGCTTTTGGATGCAATATTGATAACACCTGCAGATGCATCATACTCTGCATTAAAGGTACCGGCAATAACATCGGCTTCTGCAACCGCGCTCTGGCTGACACTACCAACAGTTTGCACCATTTTCGATGAACGACCTCTCGGGTCGACACTAGATTCCGAGTAAAATTCACCGGTGCTTGATGAACTCGTTGAATTGGTGTTCCTTTTGACGTTGGTGTACGGATCTGTACCACCCCCCGTAGAAGACATGGGATCGGTAATATTTACGCCATCAACCAGATAAGCAACACCCGTCTTATTTGCACCACGCATACTTTGTGTCGTTACAGAGGTCTGCAAAATTTCATTCAAATTATTAACCGGTAGAATGTTATCAACAATATTCTGACTGAATGTAATTTTTGTGGCTGTCATTGTTTTATCCACTATGGGACGTTTTGCCACAATCGAAACAGTTTCTCCGGCAATAACCGTAGCCTTCAATACTGCATTCACTTCTGTCGTTACATCCAAATGCGTCCGAACGTTTTTTATCTCCTGGGTTGCATAACCTATCATGGTAACCTTAAGGGTATAGCTACCCGGCGGTACGTTAAGTATGAAATACTTACCGTCAATATCCGCAGCCGCACCAAGAGTTGTTCCGACAATTTGTACATTCGCGCCGGGAAGTGGGTCGCCAGTACCGTCTTCGGTTATGGTGCCTGCTATTTTACCTAGTCCGGCAAAAGCTGGCATCCCATAAACAAGTAAAATTAAAAAAATCAAGCTTATGGATGCAAGCGCTAATTTAAAATTTTTCAGCATTATTAAAGTCCTCCAATTTATCATTTGTGTTGTAAATTACAGCTTCAAATTGGGGCAGGTAACTAAAAAACAGTTACCCTCAATCAAAGGTTTGATTTTGAATTTTTGTCATACTTACCCTCCGATTTTTGCTCAAAATTACTTAGTGGTAACTATATTGAATATCTTTTCCAATTCCTCCTTTTCCTTTACCCAGTTCTTCTTATAAAAAGGTCAATTAAAGTGTTTTCGATTCAATTTCCAAATATCACCTCCTTTGCAAATCTAAATAGTTTTGGTTTTAATTTTTTACCAGAGACAGATGTTTTAGCTTGTCTTGGCAGAATATAAACGTAAATTATGTTTTTCGGCCACTTGCAAATGCATTTTCATCGCATGAAAAGCTTCCTGGCTATTCTGGGATACGATTGACTTTAATATTTTTTCATGATATGTAGTTGTAATTTTTACGACCTGCTCATCATAAAATACCGGGGGATGGAACTTGGAAAGAACGTGGAATATGGGTTCTAAAACTATAGGCATTAATGGATTGTTGCACGAATTAACAATAGCAATATGAAATTGAATGTCTGCCTGGCTAATCCTGATGATTTTCTCCTTTGCCGCTTGCATTGAATCCAAACATTTTCTCATTTCATTAAGGTCTTTCTGTGACCTGTATTGTGCACTCAAAGAAGCCACTTCAGGCTCAATCAGCTTGCGAACATCTAGAATATAATTTAATCCTTTATTGCCGCACCTGTAATTCACCAATTGGGAAAACGGGTCAAGCACATTGTTTATGGTAGGCTCCCGAACGGTTGCGCACTTGCCCTTTTTTATGTCAATAAGCCCTTTGGCGGAAAGGATGAATAACGATTCTCTTACGACACTCCTGCTTACTTGAAATATATGACACAATTTATTTTCGCTTGGCAGATTATCACCCGCAACAAAAACCCTCTTTTCAATGGCTTCTCTAATCTGCTCTTCAATCTGCAGACTAAGTTTCATTGGTCTTTCGATATTGCCAGGTAAAAAATCACTGTTTTCATTCATAGTGAATAACTTTTCCATCATCAGTGTGAACGTATCCACTTATCATACAAGTAAACGCTTGGTAATTTAACTTTTCAATTTTAAAATGCAAGTATTTTTTGATATTTTTTATAAAATATCACTTTTTCATTTTTTAGTGATCATGCAAAAGTTTTAAATTAGCACTGATATGCTGT
>JAACEJ010000283.1 GCA_011682565.1 Actinomycetota bacterium
GATTTCAAGCGTACTCTGTTCATAAATGCTTTTAGGAACAATATTCTCTGTCAGAAGAATAACGTAACGATGGAGCGATTTTTTATTTCTGACTTCTACCGCTTCTTCCAACTCTTGTTCTAATATTTCTGCCAAACTGTTCATTGGCTCACCTCTTCTTAATACCCATAGTCAATAAAGATAATTAAAGATCACAAAATTTAAGCTAAAAGTCAATAGCTACTTTTATAATTTTTGCCACAGCAAAAGAATATTTTTTCTATCAACTATTTTTTAAAGCATAAAAATGAAACAATTGCTTGTATTATAATGTTATAATAAGATTATGTGTTTTTCTTAAAAAAAGAAAGGAACAGTATACACTGTGAAAATCGCCCACATTTCGGATCTTCATTTTGGAAAATCCAGAGAACAGAACGAGAATATCGAAGCATTAGTTGGAAGTATTAAAGATTTTGGCATTGATCACCTGGCAATCACAGGCGATCTGACGGCTTGCGGGAGCGCCGAACAGTACAAAGGCATTATCTCTATTTTTGAGAACAATAATCTTTTTTCCGCGGAATGGCTTACGGTAATTCCGGGAAACCACGATTTATTCAATTATATTTTGCGTTACTTTCATTCTGCAACAGATATTTTGAAAAGGATGCATCGCTTACCCGCTGCGATCTATAATTCACTCAAATTTAATATTGAAAAGTATCAAAAAGAATTGCAGCAATTTTATTTCTATTTTCAAGAGACCTTTTTTAATTCCATAAAACCAGATCAGCAAGCAGAACTTTTTCCCTTTGCAAAAGAACTGATTGAGAATACTGTTTTAATCACCATTGATTCAAATACGGCAATTGGATTGAAAAAAAACAATGCTGCTTCGAACGGTCGTGTGCATCTTGGCAGCCTGGAAGTATTATTGCAGGATGCACGCATTCGTGATAAGAAAAAAATCGTCATGATGCATCACTATCTTCAAAGTGAAAAGAACATGATCAAAGACCACGGTCGGGGTTATTCGCGATTTATGAAACTGGAAAATAGAAAAGAAACAACACAATTGTTGATTGATAATGATATTTCTCTGGTTCTGCACGGTCATCATCACGAGAATGTAGAGTATTGGATTAACGGAGATACGCTACGGGTGTTAAATGGCGGCGGGAGTTATTGCGGCCCGTGCTGGAATCTTATCGAGATTACTGCTGATGATATAAAAACCGAGGTGATAAACGGAATACAGAAACAAAGCTTCTGTCCTGACCATAAAAAATTGAGGAAGATAAAATGAACGGATTGAACATTATCCAGCACCCGTTAGTACAGCACAAACTGACATTTTTACGGGACAAAAATACACCGCACACAGATTTCAGACGTTTAACCCGCGAATTAACCGGGTTCATGTTGTATGAAGTGATGAAAGATTTTCCCCTGCAGGAGATTGAAGTTGAAACGCCGCTTATAAAAACAAAAACGCAGGTTCTGGCGCGCGAAATTTCAATCGTACTTATTCTTCGGGCCGGACTGGGAATGGTCGATGGTTTGCTGGATCTAGTACCTTCCGCACGAGTAGGGCATGTAGGGCTTTACCGTGATGAAAAGACACTTCATCCTGTGGAATACTATGTAAAACTTCCGCAAAATTTATCAGAAACCGACGTCATTATTATTGATCCGATGTTGGCAACCGGAGGTTCGGCGGTCGATGCGATTCATCTCGTTAAAGAATCGGGAGCAAAAACGATCCGCTTTGTGTGTATGGTGGCTGCACCCGAGGGCGTGCGCAACTTGCGGTCAAAACACAGCGACGTGCCCATTTATACAGCAGCCCTCGATGAACGCCTGAATGAAAACGGCTACATCCTCCCCGGGCTTGGAGATGCAGGGGACAGGCTTTTCGGGACAAAATAGCAGAGGCGTCGAGGAGCAAGCTAATGTTTAAAGCGCTTTTAAATTGATTTTCTTTCATACTTTGCTTCAATTTCAGCAATTTTAAGCAACAGCGCTTGGTTTTCCAGATGTTTATCTGTTAATTTTTGGCTCAAATATTTTATTTTTTTACTTAAACTTTTTCTTCCTATATAAAAAGCAATCAAAATCAGAAATACAAAAACAAAAATAGATTCTACTTCCATTATATTATTCAACTTTCGTGATTAAAGTCTGGTCGATTCCATAAAAAAGTATTTCCATACAAGATATTTAAATGCAACCAAAAAAGCAAGAAACTATTGTTCGAGTGCCATTGCTCACTTTGGAAACATTCGTCGGAATATTGACAAAATAAATTTGTTAAAAAATTGAATTCAAACTATCCTGTTTTGCAAAATAAAAAACGGAGGAAAATATGAAATTCAAAATCCTGTTCGCTATTGTTGCATTAATATCACTTTCGTTCATTTTTGCTTCATGCAGCAAAAAGAAAGAGGAAACAACGACCGCCCAGACAAAAATGCAGTCTCAGGTTCAGCAGGCGCCAGAAGTGCCTGCCGGACAAATTCATGCAGCGCATATTCTTATTATGTACAAAGGCTCAATGCGGGCTCCCGCCAGTGTAACCAGATCAAAAGAGCAAGCACGCAAGTTAGCAGAAGATATCTTGAAGAAAATTAAAAACGGTGCTGATTTTGCAGAAATGGCGCGACTCTATTCCGACGGTCCCAGCAAAGTTCGTGGTGGCGATTTGAGAACTTTTGGCCGCGGAGCTATGGTAAAACCTTTTGACGATGCGGCATTCAGCCTGAAAAAAGGCGAAGTGTCTGGCGTCGTCGAAACACAATTTGGATTTCATATTATTAAAAGGCTTTAGATATAATAAAGTCCTGCTAACACAAGCAATTTACTATTGACATTTAAGGGATTATCTCCTATATTTATTTTCACTTATTTTAATCCCGAAAAGATGTAATAAATTGAACCATTTTGGTCGTCGGTATTATTTTGCATTAATCTTTTTGGTACCTGAATGGAGATGTATAAATGGAAGGCATTCAATTGTCTGTTGCAAAGACTGGATCAAGAAACAACATTTCGGTGATCAAAGTTGGGGGTTATATTGATACCACAACATCATCCGAATTAGAACACGCACTAAATACACTTCTCAAGGCAGGATCATACAACATCATCATCGATCTGGGTAATGTAGACTATGTCAGCAGTGCCGGTTGGGGTATTTTTATTAGCGAAATCAAAGGAATTCGCGAGAGTGGCGGAGATCTCAAACTCGTACGAATGATTCCAGAGGTCTATGAAGTTTTTGAACTTTTAGAATTTCATTTTATTTTAAAAGCCTTCGATTCTATTGAAGAAGCTATTCAGGATTTTGAACGAACTTTGTCTGAAGGACCACAACCACAGATCGTAGAATTAGATGCGAATTTGGGACAAAAAAGTGCAGTCAAAGAATCATCGATTCGATCGCCGGAAAAATTGAAAATTTCGACAGAGGATGATGCTTCGCTGGATGAAAAAGTTAAAAAAATTATAGTTTCCCATCCAAGCGACAGCACGATACAAATAGCCAGAACTTTGAACACACCGGCTTTCGGAAATATAAAAATTGGATGGTTCGGTTTGCGCAAAATTTTGAAGAAACTGGGGCTTGATTCCAGGAAAAAAAGAAGAAAACTATCCGAGGCTTCAAGAATTTAGTTTTTTTTCCGGGGGATATTCTTTTTTCTAAAACTATTTCCGGCTTTGATTGCTTATCTTTACCGAAATGTGCCTCTCTGCCATCCTCATATAAATCAGCACTTTTTTAGATGAAAAATATTTTTTGGGAAAATAATAAATGTTCATAGACAGCGCCCGCTTGTATATTAAGGCTGGTGACGGCGGCAGCGGATGTGTTGCTTTTCGAAGGGAAAAATACGTTCCAAAAGGTGGCCCCAACGGTGGCGATGGCGGTAATGGTGGCGATATTATCGTTGTTGCAGACAGGCATATTCATACTTTGCTGGATATTAAATATAAAAGAAAATATTTTGCCCAACGGGGTATTCACGGTCAGGGAGACAATAAGACAGGCCGAAGCGGGAAGAATACAATCATACTTTTGCCTATTGGCACCATTGTAAAAGATGCGGATTCAGGACAGATTCTCGTTGATTTGACAAAAGAAGGACAATCTGCTGTTATAGCTCTTGGCGGAAAAGGCGGCCGTGGAAATGCACGTTTTTCGACTCCAACAAACCGTGCACCGCGCACCTGGGAAACCGGCGGCGAGGGTGAGGAACGAAATATCGAGTTAGAGTTGAAATTAATTGCTGATCTTGGACTTGTAGGACTGCCAAACGCCGGAAAATCCACTTTATTGTCCAGAATTTCAGCGGCATGTCCCAAAATCGCCGATTATCCTTTTACAACACTCTCACCTAAATTGGGCATTGTCAAAGTACACGATGGAGCCCATTTTGTAACAGCAGACATTCCCGGTCTGATTGAAGGAGCTCATGAAGGTAAAGGACTCGGTATTCAATTTCTTCGCCACATAGAGCGAACAAAAATACTTGCCATTTTGTTGGATGCTTCCAGTGAAAATATTGAAAATGATTATCAAGTGCTTTTAAATGAACTCGAATCATACAGCGTCGATCTACAACAAAAATCCAGACTCATTGTATATACAAAATCTGATCTTTTGCAAGATAAATTTACCGGATTAAATGAAAAAATGATCGGTCACAGCAAAACAATCCTTATTTCTTCCGTTCGTGGGGATAATTTGGAAGAATTGAAGCAGACGGCCTGGAGAATGATCAAGGAAACGGAAGCTCATGATTGATATTGATCCTCAGGCTCTTCTCAGACTCTGGAGTGTCCCTCGAATAGGTTCTCAACGTATTCGAAGTCTGATAGCGCGATTTAAAAATCCTGAAGCTGTGCTGCGTGCTTCGCCGAGGGAACTGGTTGAAATTGAGGGTATCGACAAAACACTTGCATATCAGATCAAAAACAAATCCGATCCACAATTTGCCGCAGTGCAAATACAAGCGATGAAAAAAGTAAATGCGCAGCTTATTTCTTTTTGGGATAAAAGCTATCCTGCCACTTTAAAAAATATTTTCGATCCTCCCGTTCTTCTGTTTGTTCGCGGACTAATAGAATCTCTCCAAATTCCAGGTCTGGCCATTGTAGGCACAAGAAATCCGAGTTCTTATGGAAAATTAGTAACAGAAAGATTTTCACGTGAAATTGCGAGTCGGGGCGTCATTATTACAAGCGGATTAGCCAGGGGTATCGATACAATTGCGCATCGAAGTACTGTGGCTTGCGGAGGAAAGACAGTTGCTGTTGTCGGCACAGGTGTGGATGTTTATTATCCATCTGAAAACAAAGAACTGGCAAATCAGATCATTTCCAGTGGCGCCTTGGTTTCCGAATTTCCCATGGGAGATAAGCCGGATGCCCCCCATTTCCCACGCCGTAACCGAATTATTTCAGGGATGAGTCAAGCCACACTGGTTATTGAAGCAGGTAAAGGCAGTGGC
>JAACEJ010000284.1 GCA_011682565.1 Actinomycetota bacterium
ATGTCATCGCGAGGAGCGGAGCGAGAGTTTACCCCGAGTTATCGGGGAAGCGATCATTAAAAAATTGCACTTTATCCGACATCCAGATTGCTTCGCTTCGCTCGCAATGACATTAACGAATCAACGTCAATTTTCTTATTTGATTTTCATCCTGCGTGCGGCACTGCAACAGATAAACGCCGCTGGAAACCTGCGCGCCGGCGTCGTTTTTCCCATTCCACCGCAAGGCAAATATTCCGGCCTGATGCTGCTTATCAAACAGGAGACGCACACGCCTTCCCAGAAGATCGTATATCGCCGCCGTCACCTGACCATCCTTTGGCAATGCGATTTGAATTGTCGTCTGCGGATTAAAGGGGTTTGGGTAACCCTCGGAGACGCTGAATTTATTGGGTGTTGATATCGACTGCAAATCATCCACACCGGTCACCAGCATCGGCCATGAGAAAGTGGAAGAATTGCCATCGGCATCCGTGGCAATAGCCGTGACATTCGGCCTCTCCGGCGTATGATCAAATTCAAGATGAAAAGCGCCCGAAGCATCGGTTGCGGTCTCGCCCAAAAATATTTCACCCTGATTGGTTGAATCCGCAAACACCTGGATGGTTTGGTTGGCGCCGGCCGTCCCGGTCGTGCCGTCTCTCGTCGCGGCTGTCAACACCGGCGCAGGCAACAGGTTGTTGCCGCCTTCAACCAGGATAATCGCTTGCCCATTGGCTGTAATGCGGTTGCGAGATAGAGTGTTTCGTAAACTCGTGTCGGCGATGACCACGGCGCGCTGGCAAAAAGAAATTTGATTCTCTGCAATCAAATTATCATTGGATTGCTCCTGCAAAAGGATGCCCGCGCCATCTCCCAGGTCTTTTAAGAACGTCGAATCCGTGTTGATCGTATTATTCTGAATTTGCGTATGCGAGGCATCGATCAAACGAATGCCGAAGATTTTACCGGCGACCTGATTGCCGGTGATCGAAATGCTGTCCGAACCGGACTGCACTAAAATGGATTCAAAATCATTGTGCAACGGCTTTTGCCCTGTGCGGTCGACGCCGATACGGTTGTTTTCAATGCGGCTGGTTGAACAGGAATTAAACAAAATTCCCCGATTTTCATTGCCGGAAATGAGGTTAGCTCGGGATTTAGTTTCGGAACCAATCAGTATATCCCGGCAATCAGAAGCAAACACGCCAAGGCCGCTTGTCTCGCCGGCGGTCTGTCCCAGGGCATCCGTGCCCAGGTAGCACTCGGCAACTGTGATGATATCCGAATCGATAAAGTCGAGGTTTTCCGCAAAATTAGTGATAACCAGGTCTTGCACCA
Organism: Actinomycetota bacterium; assembly: GCA_011682565.1. Taxonomy (GTDB): domain Bacteria; phylum Zhuqueibacterota; class Zhuqueibacteria; order Residuimicrobiales; family Krinioviventaceae; genus Hydrothermomicrobium. The sequence continues at coordinate 1,321 of JAACEJ010000284.1, forward strand.
CAATCGACCGGCAGGAGATAAAATACAAGCCGGCGCCGTCCGGAGAAAGATGTCCATCGATAACGATTTCCGGCCCAAAAGGGTTGGCGTCGGAGCCGATAAAACCGGCCTGACTTGCACCGTCCATGACGAGGCCCTTTGTAGAGATTACCATCATGGATGCAGGGGAAATCGTCCACGTGCCGCTGCCGGCATCATAACCGGGATCAGAAAATGGAATATTGAAACGGATGGAATCCGGGCCTTCGCTCTTTGCCGCCGCCTCCAGGGCGTCGCGCAAAGAACCCGGCCCGGAATCCGATGTATTCGTAACAAGCGTCGCCAGTCCGGCGTCCGGCTGCCAACTCAGCGGCGCGGAAATATAACCGGTATTTCCATTCCCGTCAGTGACGGTGGCGGTGACATTGGGAAATGTCAGCAGGTTAGCCAGGTTAAAGCTGAAATTCATGCCGTCGTCGACCGTCGTCGAACCGAGATAAACGCGCGCCTGATCGCCCTCATCGCCAAAAATTTCGACGTGGAATCCGGGACCGGCCAGGCCGTAAAGTGTGTCGTCTTCAATCCGATCCAGGTCAGCCGTGGGCATATCGTTGTTGCCGCCGTTGCGCAGTACGATGCCGGCGCCGTTGCGGCTGATGCCGTTTTGCGTCAAGCGGTTGTCGACGCTTTGGCCGTCCACCAGGATCGCCGTCCCCTCACAGTAGCCAATGCTGTTGCCCTGAATCAAATTACTGTCCGATTTTGCTGTGAGATAGACGCCGTTGCGAAAAAAGCCGGATTGTCGAGTCCAGGTTGAATCGGTGTTTATTTGATTATAGCTGATTGCAGATTGCCCGCAGCTTATGAACTGGACGGCGGTTTCGCCTGAATCCATAAAACGATTGCGGATGATTTTGATGTCGTGACTGTTGTTTTGCGCTTGAATGCCGACGGAAATAGTGGCGGGATTAAGAAAATCCGTCAAAAAGGCAGGAGTCCCAAAATTGTTGGTCAAAATAGAAATATTCGAGGAAAAGGAGACAAGAACGCCAAAGTCCACATTGCCGACAATGCTGTTGCCGATCCAGATGCCAGACGCTCCGACGTCAAACTGCAATACATTGTGAAGAAACAGGCCATATTGCGAACGCGCCTCAGGGACAGTGCGCGAATCCGTGCCAAGTATACAGTTGTAAATAATGCCGGAATTCACAGTGCTGATGGAAACTGCCGCCTCTTTAAAATTAAGGACCTGAATGCCGCGGATATTCAAGAACCGGCTTGACGACACATCCAGACCGGAACCGCTTTCGGTATTTCGGCCATCGATGACAATCGGATAGCCCATGCCGTGATCGTTTTCGTAGGGCTGCGAAAAACCATCTATACTCAAACTTCCCATGTTGCTGATGAGCGGCAAAGGGTTATCCAGGTTAACAGACCAGGTTTCCCGCCGGGCGTCATGATTGGCATCTGTTTTTGCAAGATTGAACAAGATGCGTGCATTATCCGGGGAGAGCGTTTGCGCTAAAGTAATGGCCTGGCGCAGCGATCCGGGGCCGCTGTCATCCGTGTTGACGACGATAAAGGGCTTGCCCTGAAAAATATCATCGTACGAAACGCTTTCAAAGAACTGGTAATAAAGCGCCTCGGCGTCTTCCGGCTCAAGCGTGGCCAAAACTTCCTGTGGATTCGCGCTGTCCACAAGCTCCAGACGAAACTTGTATATGCCGACGCCATATTCCATTAATGGCGGAACAGCGACGGATTTGCCGACGCTTGCAGCGCTGCTCACGTTAAAAGCATCCGTTTGCGGGCCGTCGAGCCAGACATCCCCGTTCATCTGCGTATAAAAAATCCGAACACGGACGGAACGGCTTCCATCGGAAACAGCGATGGAAAAATTGAGCGTCCGTGTAGCGGAAAATTCATCGCCGTCATGGTCGACGATATCGCTCCAGGAAATATCTGAAATAGTAAAAGTGGTGGACATGGCAACAGCAGGAATCAGCAGAAAAATCAGCAGAAAAATGGACAAACGCATATCGCCTCCGCAAGAGTAGATGAAATTAGACGCCGGAGGCCGGGGAAAGCGGGCTTAGGCTCGATCAGTAAAACAACGAATTTTAAAATATAAAATAACAACAAGTTAATCAACTTAATTTAAGAGAAGACAATGATGCTTTTGCTGAGAAAAATAAGCAGATATTTTATTCAATCTCTCCTCGCAGCAAAAACCTGGACTGGTGCCTTTTTGCGGCAAATCTTTCGATGAGCAGAGCCTTGCTTTTTTCGTGGTTCAGTTCTTCGTCGCAGGTGAAAATATCCACTGCGGCATAGCCGTATTCCGGCCAGGTGTGTATGGTGAAATGGCTCTCCGCGATGAGGACAACCCCGCTGACGCCGAAAGGGGAAAAATGATGGAATGACGTATCGATGATAGTGGCATGTACGGCTTTGGCCACATCAACCATGATCCGTTGAATGGTCCCAGTATCGTTGAGGATTTCGGGAGGGCATCCGTAGAGTTCCAGCAAAAGATGTCTTCCGAGAGCTTTTGTCACTGCTTTTGTTTCTTGCTGAAGCATTTTATTGAACCTGAAATTCTTATAAATGATTTTTCTGGTTTATCTGCCACTTGAGGGCATTACTAAAACCTGACAGTTTCAAAAGCATTTCACTATACTTGTAAAGGGTTAAAATGTAACAAATACTTGTCATTGCGAGGAGTGAGGAACGACGAAGCAATCTCATAAATGCCTGTAACGCATGAGATTGCTTCGTTCCACTCCGTTTCGCTCGCAATGATAACGAACCCTTAATAAGTATATTTGTCGGAAAATAATGAATCCAAAAGTGTTCAATATTCCAAAGGCAAAAGCTTCAAATAAACTGAAAATCAATAACGGACACAGATCAGTGTCCTTGAAGCAGAACTAACTTTACCCAATCTTGCTTTTCATTGCCGCTAATTTGGCCTGCACGTCAGCCGAGGCAGTGGTAGTGCCAAGGCCTTCAAATTCTTTTTCCAAAGAATCTCCGCCAACGACATCTGCCATTTCCTGTGCTGCATCTGCTTCTACAGACGCCCGCTCAGCTTTGGCTTTCATGCGCGCCATCAGGTCATCGGCGCTTTTGTCATTTTTGATTTTTGCTTTGGCTTCGTAAATTTGCTTTTTTACTTCAGCCGTTTTGGCCTGAGCAATGATAAAATCCTTGTTGCGACGGAACTCGGATAATTCATTTTCGATCTTCACAATTTCCTGTTTAAGCTGATCGACATTGGCGCGCTGGCTCTGCCAGGTTGCCTGCAAGGATTTGGCTTTGCTTTCGTGTTCCGATGCGCGATTCAACGCTTTTACAGCGAGATCTTCTTTGCCCGCTTTGAGCGCTGCCTCTGCTTTTCGTTCCCAATTTTTCTGCTCGGCTTTTTCGTTGTCCAGCATTGCTTTTGTCTGTCGCTCGGTAGCAATCACCGACATGACGGATTTTTTAACATCGCTGATTTGTTTTTCTTTATCACGAATGGCCTGGTCCAGCATGAGTTCAGGCTTTTCGATACCGTCGACGATTTTATTCATCTTGGCTTCGCCAACTTTAAAAATTCTGCGAAATACACTCATTTATATTCTCCTTGTTATAATATTATTCACTCTTTACAAATCCGGCAAGCAGCGCTTCGGCTTTATCCGTTGCCAGTTCAAAAGCATCGAAAACGGCCAGTAGTTCCTGGTCGCTCAAATCTCCGGTCTCGCGGCTTTCCACAAGAACCAGATGAGGATCAGCCGAATTTGAATTATTAATTCCAAAAGCGACCGGAAGAACTACGGTATTCATGTCCAGCAGTTTAAAGTAGAAATCCTTATCGGCGAACTCGCTCACATTTCCCAGGTCCACTTCAAAATACATATTGTTACCACTAATGCTGATGAAAACCGGCAGTTCCTCTTCCCGGCTCACCTTAAAGATCGAATCGCCGATTGTTTCTACGACAAAACCGTTCATTTCGAGAAAAGGAACAAACGCCTCTTCTCTGCGGGTTGCGATGAGAACATTACTCATAAATATTTCCTCCTGTTAGTAGATTTCAGTTGTTGAAAGCATTGCCAGTAGTAACCTGGCTTTGCTGATTTATTCAAAAGAAATTTTAATTTCATCTTCTATATCTTCAAAATCGCTGCGTTTGCCGG
>JAACEJ010000285.1 GCA_011682565.1 Actinomycetota bacterium
CTGAAATCACGCCCTTGCGAGATTTCTATTGGCTTTTTTTAAAGCCAAATTCGGGCTTGGATTTATGAGATTCGTTTTTTTTCAGATTATATTCTTAACGGCAGTGAAGCTCCCGCTTGGGACGGAAAAAACATGAAGAAGCTCAGCTTCTTCAAAACGAAGCAAAGCTTCCCGAGTTATTCCATTCCCAAACAAGAGTTTGGGAATGAGGTGGAAAAATTCATTCAGAAATTTCCCCCACTATCCGAAGTGCCTCAGGTTTTTCCAGTTGCTGATACAGCGATTTTGCCCATTGATAACTCGCCGGCATGGCACCCACGAATGTGATTTCCATTGGAAAAAGCAAACCGGCAACCTGCGGCACACCGGTGATGCGCAGGCAGTTGAGCATTTCGATGGCCTGGCCGCGACCATCGGGCATGCTGGGAGCATTTTGCGTTGGCGGCGGATTCTGCAAAATAAGAGCGGACAGGTTGCCGTCCATCAGGGCTGCATAGAGCGCCACAGCCGCCATTTCTCCGCGCGCGGCAATGCCGATGCGGCTGTCGTCAACGCCATCCAGGGAGCGCAAAACCTGCAGACAGCGCAGCACATCGTAAACGCGCATGGAAGCGATAGTGCGGCCTGTCCACGCGGACGCACGGCGGATGTGCCATTGCAGGCCCTGACTCCAGCCGGTGGCGCCAATGCCGCGCACTTCAAAATAGGCAATATTCCATTTATCATCCAGGCCGGAGATAAACCCTTCGGAGGCCCAGCGTTCTTCGTTGGGATTACGAAGCACAAGCATAAGCGGATGCGCTTCATCCGGGGGATGCTTCCAGCGCACATCAACCCTGAGACGCCAGCCTTTTTCAGAAACAAAACTGTAAATATGTTTTCCGAATTGTGCCCCGTCTTTGGTGCGAAATTCCCAACGCACATCAAGCGGCACAGGATATTTGGGAAACGCCCGGAAAGTTTTTTCGAGCAAGAAGGAGAGCACCTTTTCCCGTTGTTTTTTCAAATCCTGCTGTGTATTGATGACCGGCGGCGACGCGATTTTAATAAATGTTTCCTGAATGGTCTTTGTGCGGTCATCCTGCGGCGGGCCGTTAACGTAAACGCGCAAATCATCTTCCGATAATTGCACGCTTTTAGATTCATCAATATCACCGACTTTATCCGGCGGGACGTTCTTTCCCATGAGATGCCTGAGAAAAAAAGAAAAAATTCGCGTTCGTGATCTCTTGTGATAGGAATGACCGCCCGGCGTTTCGACAAGTGTAATGTTATCCGGTTGATCGTAAAGTTTGTAAATATTTTTCACCTGTCCGTAGACGTTTCGCACAGCTTCGATGGCATTGAGCCCGTCCCGGTCGGCCGCGGCGATGAGCAGCGGCCGCGGAGCAATGAGCGCGCCGATGTTGGTAAAATCCGCAAGGTAAGTATTGATGGGCATCATGCAATCGCAATGGCCGTCGATGGTGCGCTGAAAAATATGCGACTCTACCGTCGACATGCCGCAGACAGGTGCAACGGCCTCAACGCGCTTGTCCGCAGCGGCAATGTACCAGCTTTGCGTGCCGCCGCCGGAAATGCCGGTGACGCCCAATTTGGTACTGTCCACTTCCGGACGCCGACACAAAAGATCGAGTCCGCGAATGCCGTTCCATAATTCGACGCCGCCCGGATTGTAACCGCGGCTGTACCAGTGAAACCAGCCATTCGCGTAACAGCCCCAATGCTCGCCGCGCACTTCACCCCATTGAATGGTTTCAATGATCAGGCAGACGAAACCCAATTGCGCGAATTTGCGCGCGTGTGCCTGATAGTGTACCTTTTGCGTGCGCGCATGGCCGCACACATACAAAATCGCCGGAACCGGTTTGGCGATATTATCGGGAATATAGAGGTTTGCCGGGACATACAGATGCGGCAGCGATTCGTAATATAATTTTTCTATTCGGTAGCCCGGTTTCTGAATCGTGCCGGTAATTTTGACGTTCAGGGGCGGCCTCTCTCCGGTGAGCGGCACATCAACCAATCCCATCATTTCATAAAATTGCTGCAGGCGTTGCTCGCGCAGTTTTTGCCAATCATCCGCTGTGTTAATTCCGGCGAGGGCGTTGTGGGTTATTTCCTCGGCAACGCGCATGAGATAGTTACGGATATTATTGCATTGATCGATTGTCGGGTGGGTTTCAATTGCAAGAGGCTGGGCAGTGGAACTTTTTGTAGCAATCAAGCCCAGGACGAGAATAAAAAACATGATGTGTTTTTTAGCCATAGTTCTTCCCAAGTTTAAGTTTGAGCTAAGGAAACACTCACAAGTCACCCGGAGCCTCCGGCGAGGTATCCGGGGTCTTGAGGCTTTGTTCAGACACCCGGAGTCCCTTCGGGACATCCGGAGTCTCGATGTTATTCGTGTTTCAATTCAAAAGAATCCATCACACCGGCGGAAGTGCCGTCGCCGTTCATTTTGACGGCTTTGAAGGAAAGCTTTTTACCGTCAATTTCGATGAGGCAATAATGGTAGACGTAATACTTGCCGCCGTCAAATTCATTGTTGTTCGGATCGGCAGGCTGATCCGGCAAATCGATTTGCTCCCATTCTTTGTATTTATGATTATCCGGATTGGAACCACCGCCACCGGTAATAATGTATGTGGCATTATTTCCTTTTCCTGTTTTCGGATCGTACGGCAGGTGCGGCAGGCCGCGTTCGTAATCATGGGTGTGGCCGCTGAAAACGATAGCGACATTGTTCGCTTCGATCAATGGAACAATTTCCTTTCGCAACGGCGGCTCACCGTCATAATAGCCTCCGGACCAGCATTCCGAATAAGGCGGCTGATGGAAAAAGACAAAAATCCACTCGCTTATTTTTTTAGCATGCTGCAAATCATTTTTAAACCATTCGTATTGCTGACTGCCCGGCGGAATGCGTTGTCCCTTTTCATTTTCGCTCTTGTTCGGATCCAAAAATATAAAATGCGCATTTCCATAATCAAATGAATACCAGTACTGTGTACTGCCGGTCGAGTTTGTGGGGTTGGATACTCTTTTCTCAAAGGGAGGCACACGATTGAGATCGTGGTAGCCGCCGTATTCATGATTACCAATTGAAATATAAGAAGGCACCTCACCGGAAATAAAGCGCAGCGGGTAAAAATGTTCATCGATCCATTGAGTTAACTGACTTCCGGTTGATACGACATCGCCTACATTGACAAGCAGGTCGGGATTCTCTTTTGCCATTAATTTGACTAAATCTTCATGGACCTGAGGATAGCTGCGGCTGTCGCCATAAGTGATAAATTTAATGGGCACGTTCGCAGGTTTCTTGGTATGAAAAGTGTGAAATGGGCTGGCCACATTTCCCGAAATAACGCGGTAATGGTACGCTGTATTTTCTTCCAATCCAACCAAAGTAATTTTATGCATCTTTGCAGGAGCAGCCTGGCTAAAAACAACACGATTCGTTTTTTCCCCGAGACCGTATTCAACTTTACCATCACTTGGATAGGCCGTTTCCCACATAATAGTAACGCCGTCTTTTTGCATGTTTTGCAAATAAGGCTGCACCAGAAAAACAGGTGCTGCAGCCAGCATCTTTTCAATGGCACCGATTTCCGTATCCAGGGAATTAATTTTTTCCATCGGACTGTCACCGGCGGCCAGGGCTTTTTCAATAGCGTTCGAAATTTCAGGGAACCATTCAGGCTGGGGATTCGGATTCATCTGAAAATATCTGTCCAGACGCCAGATTTTGAGCAGAAGCTCTGCATGTTTCTGTTGCAATTGGTATTCAGCGTCTGTAATGAGGCGAACGATCCCAAGGCCACCACTGCCGCGGGAATTGATATTTTTTACAGCTATAAAAAATTTGCCGTTTTTTATTTCTTTCGGCGGGATAACAGCATCGGCGCCGTTGCTGAAAAAATTGCCGTTCAGCCAGACCCGTGCCTCGTCATTGGCGTCGACGTACAATCGAATTTTCTCGCCCTTGGTCTTAAAGCCGTCGATCACATCGGGTATTTTCACTTCACCACGGTACCACGCATGAAGGTATTCTCCCTGCCATTTATCCGGGATTCGCGCTGTTTCCCAGGCATGATCATCAAACCCGGGTTTAGCTGCCGCATCTTCCGCTTGCATTTTCCACTTAAAGCGCGTGGCTTGCCATCCATTGCCCGTTTGCAATGCCTTCGCTTTTGAAAGGACATTAATCAGACGCCCAAATCCGTGCGGATAACCGACAAGCGTAGCCCTGTAAAACCGGCAGTTGTAGCCGCCATTTTTGGCGCGCACAGCAATAGTAAACCGTTCCCCTGATTTGGCAGAGGCAACGAGCAAACCCCGACCGGTTTTGCCGCGAGCATCAAACAGCTTTTTCCCATTAATATAAACAGTCCCCTGCGGACTGACATGAATAATTAAAAAGACATCACGGCCTTTAAAGGATTCAGGAACGATCACATTTTTCCTGAACCATTTTACCGAGCCCTTTTCCCACCATTCGTGATTGAGCGTCTCCTTTTGCCAGGCGCTGCCTTTTTTAAAAGCCTCTTTCATTGGAATATCACCGGCGTGAACTTGCCACTCGTTCAATTCCAGTATGGGTTGAGGTTCAAGGGACTGAACCAGCAGGTCTGTTTTCTTTTCATTTGCCCAAATAAAAGAAAAGAAGAAAAGAAGAAACAAAGCTAAAAAGGAACTAATATTGTGCACAAGTTTTTTATTTTTCATGAGATTTCTCCGGAATGAATAATTTCGTTGAAAAAACACCCCGCCGCAGGATATAAAATTCGCTTTGCATCAAAGTGTAAAGTTAAATTTGCACTATATTTTTCGCCTTGCATAATGCAAAACCTGCGGGAGGTTAAAATATTTAAAATATATCCGACTTTGTCATTTCCCGGGCAACTCTTTTTCTTTGAAAATAAAGTTGTAAAGTAATGATCAACATAAAAACCACAAACAAAATACTCATTAATAGTGCGAGAATATTCGTGTTGTGAATAGCAATATTTTGACTTGCTACGGTTGCTTCTTTACCTCCCATAAGCCAACCGATAACTTCCATTTGGATGACAGCGCCGATGCTCCCCAGGCCATTCACAAGTCCGGCAACAGCAACGCCATTCTTTTCTCCCGCAACCTGTATCGAAGCTGCGCCGCAAAGTAACGTATCGGGACCATAGAGCATAAATCCTACAAATCCGAACAAGAAAGCCAGGGCAACTGGATTGGTACCCCATTTCAGAACAGCGACATATCCTGCGACCATGCCGATCCCCATCACCAGATTAAGCTGTTCCCACCGTCCGCGAAAAAGCTTGTCCAATGCAATACCTGCAAGTATGGCACCGGCCAACCCGGCGTAATCAAAGATCGAAGAATAGTATGCTGCATGTGCTTTATCGAGGCCTTGTATATTTAGAAATGTGGGCAGCCAGGAGTCCAGAGCATAGCGTAAAAATTTAATACAAAAATAG
>JAACEJ010000013.1 GCA_011682565.1 Actinomycetota bacterium
AAAATCGTGGCAGCGGGTTTATCCTGCGGACAGTTTACAAAGCTGGGCGCCGGTAAATGTGCACGGCGCTGTATTTGATAAAGACGGAAATTTCTGGTTTGCCGGCCCGCAGGGCATTGGCCGTTTCGATGGCACCTGGACGCTTTACACCGGCCATGAAGGGCTGCCTTATAACGATTTCACCACCGCTGCTGCCGGAGGTGACGGCGCCGTCTGGTTTGGAACGCACAAGGGTGCAATCCGTTACGACGGCAAAACCTGGGAATACCGCCAGGGTTTGCGCTGGCTCCCGGATGATGATGTGCGCGACATTGCCGTCGATGCTGACGGCAATGCATGGTTTGCAACGAAAAATGGCGTCGGCGTTATTCGCCGTGTTGCCATAACGCTGGCAAAAAAAGCAGAGTGGTACGAAGACGAAATCGACCGTTATCATCGCAGGACGCCATACCAGTACGTCCTCGAAGTCGGGCTGTCCGCGCCGGGAGATAAGACAAAAGTGATTCGCCATGACAGCGACAACGACGGTTTGTGGACCAGCATGTACGGAGCCGGTGAATGTTTTGCGTATGCTGCGACAAAAAGTGCAAAAGCCAAACAGCGCGCGAACCAGGCATTTGAGGCGCTGCAATTTCTGCGGCTGGTGACGCAAGGCGGCTCCAATCCCGCACCGCCGGGATTTGTAGCCAGAACAATTTTGCCCACAAGCGGGCCGAATCCGAATGAGGGCCGCGTTGCACAGGACAAATGGGGACGCGAACATAACGACAAGTTGTGGAAAGTTATCGATCCGCGCTGGCCCGTTAGTGCGGACGGCAAATGGTATTGGAAGAGCGACACCAGTTCGGATGAACTGGACGGGCATTACTTTTTCTACGGCTTGTACTATGATCTTGTGGCGGAAACCGAAGCGGAAAAAACCCGAGTGCGCGAGCAGGTACGTGCACTCACCGATCATCTCATCGACCATAATTTCCAACTCGTTGATCATGACGGCAAACCCACCCGCTGGGCGCGCTATGATCCGCAGGAATTAAATTATGACAAGAACTGGGCGTTCGACCGCGGGCTAAATTGCCTGAGTATTTTATCTTATTTGACAACAGCCGAACACATCACCGGCGACCCAAAATACGCGCAGGCCAAGGCCGACCTGATCAACAAACACGGCTATTTGCAAAATATGATGTATCCCAAATCCCAGCGTGGAGAAGGAACGGGCAACCAGTCCGATGATGAGATGGCTTTTATGTGCTTTTACAATTTTATAAAAAATGAAAAAGATGCCGAGATAAAATCGCGCGTTGCCATTTCTTTTTCCAATTACTGGCGTCTGGAAAAGAACGAAATGAATCCTTTTTTCAATTTCGCCTTTGCCGCTTCGTGCACGGGTTTGCACTACACGGACGCCTTTGGCACGTACTCCACCGATCCCACAAAAGGCTGGCTGACTGATGCGATGGAAACCCTGAAACGATTTCCTATGGATCGTGTGAACTGGCGTCATGAAAACCACCAGCGGATCGATATTATCAATTTTGAAGACTGGCGCCGCGGTTTTGATGAAAATGACCATCAAAGCCGGGGAAATCGTGTAAATGGTAAAGTTATCCCGATCGATGAATCCTACTGCAATCACTGGAACCGCGATCCCTGGGAACTGGATACCGGTGGAAACGGACGTGAACTGGGAGACGGGGCCGTGTTTTTACTGCCGTATTACATGGGATTGTATCACGGATTTATTGTGGAGAAATAGCAACTTTCAAAAAAATTTGTTATACGAACTTAAAAAAGACAAAATAATTAAGGCCAAGATAATTACAGACAAAATGATTTTACAATAAAATAATTGGCTGAAATATTTATGAGTAACTCGTAAAAAGTCCCAAGTGTCATTGCGAGCGAAGCGAAGCAATCTGGGTGTCGACTAACGTGCTGTTTTAAAAAGATCGCTTCCCCGATAATTCGGGGTAAACTCACGCTGCGCTCCTCGCGATGACATGTTTTTTGACTTTTTACGAATTACTCATTTATTGATCCCACCGGGAATCCTTCGGGCATGGATAATTTTCAGACCTCAAAGGTCTCGGAAACCTTTGAGGTCTCTGTCGAATAAAGTTTCTCATATAAAATCAGGTTCGTCGCTTTTGGACGAATCTCCGGCGCTATTCAAATTCTTTGTCATTCTGGTATTCTCCCTGCGGTCGCAACCGCAATGACAGCACAATGCAATTTCTAATGCTTTGCGTCTTTAATCGCCCCTGCTATAATTTTTGTCCACAGTTTGTACCCTTTTGCATTCAGGTGCAATCCATCGGCAACAAAAAGATCCTTCTGGGGCGTACCGTCGTTATCGATCATGGGTGTAGCCGTGTCGGCGTAAAATAATAATTTATTCTTGTCGGAATAGTCCCGGATCAGTTCGTTCGCCTTTTTCATCTGTTTCCAAAGAGCCCAGCGGCTGAGGCTTGGCTTGATGGGGATGTAAATAAAAGGAACGTCGGGGAATTTTTTATGCACTGCACGAACGAATTTTTGGTAATCCGATAAAACCCTTTGCGCACTCTTGCCGCCGGCGATATTGTTATCGCCGCAATAAAAAATAATGCACGACGGCGTCTCATATTTAAGAGCAATGTCGCGAATGAAATACAGCATATCCGAAATATGTGCCCCGCCAAAGCCGCGATTAACCACGGGCAGATCGGGGAAAGAGTTGTGGGTTTTCCATTTGCGAATGCTGGAACTGCCGATAAAAAGCACGGGATGGTGAGGAATAGCATTTTTCGCATCCCACTGACGGAACGAATCAATTTCCTTGAGAAAGCGATTCGGGTCGGGATCGGTTTGCTGCGCCATAAGCGGCATGATGCTGTTGAAAACCCAGAGCACAATGATAAAAGAAAATAAGCGAGTTTTTAATTTTAGCATGTTATTCCTTTCTAAACTTCAAGAGTATCCTCTTAAAATTATAGGGCAAGTATGCACGTTTACCAAACTTTTATATAGAAATTGATGTCAAAGTTATTCAACTCCAACAAAATCAAAAACCGAAAATGTGAATTGTTAGATTAAGGTTTGGTAAACGTAAATCTACCATTCAATATTGAGTGGATACGTTCAAGAAATAGTTTGTTTTTAAAAGCTGCGATCTATAAAAACATCATCCTGCAAATAAAAACCGCTGCCAACACCCCAACCACATCGGCAATCAATCCCGCCGGAACCGCATAACGGATTTTCTTGACCTGCACTGCGCCGAAATAAACGGCAATAACATAAAAGGTCGTTTCCGTACAGCCGTAAATTGTGGATGCGAGTTGACCGGTAAACGAATCCGGGCCGTGCGTTTTCAGCAGTTCGGTGATAATCCCCAGAGTACCGCTGCCGGAAAGCGGACGCATCAGCGCTGCGGGCAATACATCGGCGGGCATACCGATGAGGTTTGTAAACGGAGAAATAATCGTGACAAAAAAATCCATAGCGCCCGATGATCGAAACATGCCGACGGCCACCAGAATCGCCACCAGGAATGGAATAATTTTAACCGCCACCTGGAATCCCTCTTTTGCCCCTTCGACAAAGACTTCGTAAATTTTGACTTTTTTGAGAATGGCCATGGACGGAATGAGCAGCAACAACAGGGGGATAGTCCATCGCGAAACAAGTGTGATCAGATTTTTAAACAGGTGCGGGGGGAGATTTTCAATGATCGGTGTAAAAATATGATATTTCATTGCCAAAAGAATGGCGGCAAGGATAGCAAAAAAGATCGCCCAGCCTTTCCACGATTTGAGCAGTTCACTTTTAAACCCGGCCATGCCGTTTTCAAACGAAGCAAAAGTTTTCACCGCTAAAATTGCTGCTACGGTTGCCATAAACGATGAAAAAATAGTTGTACCGATGATGGCCGTCGGATCGCTCGATTGCAGTCCCGACCGCACGGCAATGATAGTCATGGGTACAAGGGTGATGCTGGCCGTATTCAACCCCATGAACATGATCATGGCATTGGAAGCTGTGTCCTTTTGCGGGTTCAGGGTTTGCAGTTCCTCCATCGCTTTAATGCCGAATGGCGTGGCCGCGTTGCCCAGCCCCAGCCAGTTTGCGGAAATATTAAGCATCATGGCTCCAATGGCCGGATGATCGCGGGGAATTTCAGGGAAAAGCCGGTTGCTTACCGGGCGGATAAGGCGTGCAAGGATTTTGATAAAACCGGCATCCTCGGCAATTTTCATCATGCCCAACCACAACGTCATAATGCCGATGAGGCTCAAGGCAATATCAACCGCTGTTTTTGCGCTGTCAAAAGCGCCCTTGGTTATCGCATCAATATTGCCCGTAAACGCGGCGACAACAACTGAAACGGCAATCAAAAACAACCAGATGTAATTCATCATAAAAAAGATATCTCCTGAAAAGCACAGGAGTGTAATCCATAAAGGGATTGCACTTCAATTCCTACGGTCATTTTGCAATAGCTGAAACATTTTCATAATCATAAACACGGAGCGTTTATGAATCAAATATTACAAGATAGCATACTATTATTCCTCAGACTTGCCGTCCAGAAACAAGTTTACATGTTCAAACTTTTCAACATCAACTAATCCTGTGTCCGTTAGTTTCAATCTCGGAATGACCGGAAGCGCCATAAAAGAAAGCGTCATCAGGGGATCATCCAGCGTCGCCCCCAGGGTTCGGGTTGCCTCGATGAGACTTTTCATCTTACTACTAACAAACTCGAGCGGCTTGTTGGACATCAGTCCGGCTATGGGCAATTCCAGAGATTCAATCACTTTTCCATCATCGACGACAGCAATGCCGCCGCCCATTTTATTAATCGAGGTAACGGCTTTGAACACATCCTCGTCGCTAACGCCCACGACGATAATGTTATGACTATCATGGCCAATGGAAGAAGCAATTGCGCCCCGCTTCATTCCGAATCCTTTTATCAAGCCCTTGCCGATATTCCCGGTCGCCCGGTGTCGCTCGACAACAAAAATTTTAATGATATCCCGATCAATATCAGCCACAACATGGCCGTCTTGAATACTGCAATCCATTTCAAGACTTTTGGTTACAATTTGATGCGGTACAACACCAATGACACGGCAGCGCGAGCCGTTCGCGGAAATTTTGAACTCGTCTCCCTCCAACCATTTTATATTGACCGAGCCGCGAATCGTTGTTTTGGGTCTGGCCGGCAGATCATAAATTGGAATGCCATCTAATGCGACCATCTTGCCGTTTTTGTACACTTGCCTGACCTCGATGTTTTCGAGGTCCTCGAAAACAACCATATCCGCCAACCGGCCCGGGCCGATTGCACCGACATGGTGCAGGCCAAAGTATTCGGCTGTATTCAGGGTGGCCATGCGAATGGCAGTCATCGGATCAATGCCATATTTGATTGCACTCCTGATCATGAAATTAATGTGCCCCTCTTCAAGAATATCGTTAGGATGCCTGTCATCGGTACAGAAAAAGATGCGGCGTTCATTTTCCCTGTTTACCAAAGGAAGAAGATCGAGCAGATTCTTGGTGCCCGTACCTTCGCGAATCATAATGTACATACCCAGTCGAAGTTTTTCCAGCGCTTCGTCTACCGTGGTACATTCATGGTCGGACTGCACTCCGGCGGCGATGTAGGCATTCAAATCCTTGCCGCTAAGGCCGGGAGCATGACCGTCGATGCGTTTGTCATTTACGATTTTTAATTTATCCAGAACGTCGGAATCGGCGTTTAAAACACCCGGGTAGTTCATCATTTCACCGAGACCGAGAACCCATTTTTCCCGTAAGAAAGGAAAAATATCAAATGCGCGCAATTCCGAACCGGCAGTTTCGAGGGGTGTGGATGGAACACAGGAAGAGAGCATAAAAAAAACATTGAGGGGATTGTATTTGCTGGATTCCATCATGTAGCGAATGCCCTCATAGCCCAGCACATTCGCAATCTCGTGCGGATCGGCGACAACCGATGTTGTGCCTAACGGTAAAACGGCGCGGGTAAACTGCGGCACTTCGACCATTGAGCTTTCAATGTGAATGTGGCCATCGATAAAGCCGGGCGCCAGGTAGAGGCCTTTCAAATCAACTTCTTCGTGGGCTTTGTATCCGGCTCCCAGGCCAATGATCTTGTCGCCAAAAATCGCAACATCCGTGTTAATGATTTCTGAAGAGAAAACATTGATGACCCTGGCATTGCGAAGAACCAGATCACATTTCTCAAGTCCCCTTGCTTTTGAGATGATTTGTTGCAGCATCTTTTTCCCTCAGTTATACAACATTCAAATGGCTTTCAGACTTTTTATTTGTAAAATAGCGCTGTCGTTAAAAAGATTTACTGTAACGGTTCAGATGTATTATGATTTACTAACTGCAATTTATCAATTTTTACAAGGTTGCACTGTTGTAATAATTCTCTTCAATAAAAGACCGAGCCGCTCGCCGGCAGCATTCGCCGTTTTGATCACGTCTTTGTGAGAAAGACCCGTTTTAGTAAGACTTGTTGCAAGATTAGTAATCATTGAAATTCCCAAAACACGCAGATGGCGCTGACGGGCGACGATCACTTCCGGCACAGTGGACATGGACACCGCGTCGGCACCGAGTTTTTGCAGCATTTTTACTTCGGCCGCTGTTTCATACGACGGGCCGGTCAGCCAGCAAAAGACACCCTTTCGGAACGGCAGATTCATTTCATGTCCAACGCTTTCGGCAATTCGCAAAAGCTCGCTGTCATACGGATGAGACATATCAGGAAAGCGCGGGCCCAATTGATTTTCCGGCTTGCCGATGAGGGGATTTCCGAATCCAAGATTAATATGATCAGTGATCAACATGAGATCGCCGGGTTTAAATTGCGGATTGATCCCTCCGCAGGCTGTGGTCACGATCAGAGTTTTCACACCAAGGCTTGCCATGAGATGGATCGGAAAAGTAACTTGTTGCAGAGAGTAGCCTTCATAATAATGAACCCGTCCCTGCACAACCAGTGTTTGCACGCCATTGATTTTACCGATAACCCAGCGCCCGCTATGCCCCGGCACTGTGGATTTGGGATAATGCGGAATTTCCGTTGTGGGGATGACAATCGCATCATTCTTTAATGATTCAGCAAATTTTCCCAGACCGGAGCCGAGGATGACGGCAACAGCAGGAATTTCGCCCACCCTGGATTTTATAAAATCCAGGCTTTGTTTTACTTGTTCTTTAAGCAGCATGTTTTACACATTAAAAGAGGGTTAAGGTTTACCAAACCTTCGAGGTTTGGTAAACCTATAGTTACTGTAATCTACAAAGCAACTTTTAGCCAAAAATCCACTGCGTTCTTTCTGACGGTCATTGTGCCGACTTTGGAAAATGAATTGGTGATATCGAGATTAAAGTTCAATTCAAAACTGAGTTGGGTGTGAAGAATTTTTGCAGTTGTCATGCCGCCGCCCAGTATAAAACCAACACCAAAGTCATCAAAATTTTCCGCGACCCTGGATTCAACAGTTATTTTTGAAAATTCATATTTGCCGTTTTTTCTGAAAATGAGAAAATCGAATCTCGGGCCGGCAACGAAATAGGGGTTAATCGGAAGCTTTAAGGGCTGAATTTTCAAAAGAAAAGGGACTTCAAAATAATCCAGTTGCGATTTTGCTCTGACGCGTTGAATAAAGGAACCGTCAACGTCCGTTTCAATTTGCTCCTGCACAAAACCTCTCTGCACATATTGCAATCGACCGAGCAGCGAAAAAACCGAGCGATCCATCCATTCGGCAAACAGACCAATCCCATAGCCTGCCCGGGGGAGAGCATAATCTGAAATCTCTTTTGATCTGATCCGGGTCGAATTGTAGCCAATCATTAATCCGGTTTTTTTCAACATTCCGGCCCCGGGTTCATTTGGCACGGCCAATGAAATCAAAACAAACAATAGTATAGCATGAAAGAATATACGCTTTTCTATCATCTCAGTTCTGCCCTTTATTACACTAATATTCCCGCAATCGTCGCCGTCATCCACGATGCGAGAGCGCCGGCAAACATTGCGCGCAAAGCAATTTTCGAAAGGTCGGATCGCCGCTTGGGTGCCAGCGCACCGATGCCGCCAATCTGAATACCAATGGATGCAAAGTTGGCAAATCCGCACAAAGCATACGTAGCGATAATGATGGAGCGGGGCGACAGGCTCGCAGCACTGATTTGCTTCGCCAACTCGGCATAACCGACGAATTCATTTACCGCAATTTTAATCCCCAGCAAATTACCGACGTCCATGGCCTCTTTCCAGGGAACGCCCATCAAAAAAGCAAGCGGCGCAAAAATGGTTCCCAGCAGTGTTTTCAGGCTGCCGGGAAAGATGCCGCTATACTCGCCAGTGGCCTGATTCAAAACACCGCCAAGCAACCGACCGTCGATGATGTGATCAAAAAAACCGAAGATGACATCGACGAGACCGATGAGAGCAATGAACGCCAGCAGCATGGCGCCGACGTTTACGGCCAGTTTGAGGCCGTCGGTAACGCCGCGTGTCGCCGCATCGAGCAGATTATCCGCGCGGCTCACGTCGGGAATTTCCACATCTCCCGCCGTTTTCGAGTGTTCTGTTTCCGGAAAAAATATCTTGGCCATGACCAACGCAGCGGGAGCGGACATAACGCTGGCAGCGATCAGATGCCCGGCATCGATACCCATGCGGATATAACCCGCCAGCACACCGCCGGCAATGGTCGCGAACCCTCCCACCATAATGGCATGCAATTCCGACCGGGTCATGTCGTCCAAAAACGGGCGAATGAGCAGCGGTGCCTCGGTCTGGCCGACAAATATATTGGAGGAACAGGACAGTGTTTCCGCGCCCGAAGTGCCCATTGTCCAGCGCATGAATCTTGCCATGACTTGCACAACGGCCTGCATGACACCGAGATAATAAAGAATAGACATAACTGCTGAGAAAAATATAATTGTCGGCAAAACGGAAAAGGCAAACTGGAAACCGAATTTGTCAAAATATTCAGGTTTGGCAAGGTTGCCAAAAAGGAAGACACTGCCAAGATCGGTAAGTTTGAGGAATTTGTCTACTTTATCAGCCAGCGCGGCAAAAATGGCTTTGCCCAATATCTGGCGCTGGAATATAATGCCCAAGCTTGCAAACTGGGCAACAGCAAAAGAATAGCGAAGGAGTTGTGTTTTCCTGAAAGATAACAAGATAATAAAAATCAAAATTGCAGCCCAAAACAAATAGATGGCTGCACCAAATTTATCCAGAAGATAAGAAAATAAAGTCAGAGCAATGCCGGCCAGCAGAGCGATAAGAGAAGGCACGATCGTTTTATGCCACTCGGTTGCCGTCAGCAAGGTGTCCTCGAACAAAAAAAGCAAAATCAGAAATGCAAAAACAAACATCCCGATCCAGGAAAGAATCGTCTGGCTCAGAATGATGATCGCAAAAAGCAATTGCAGGCCCAGCCCCCAAAGGATGACACGGGGTTTAATTGCTTTTTTGTTGTTCGATAAAAAATAACCAATTGCCAGGATGGCAATCATCCCGAAAATGCCCATAAATCGCATAAAACTCCTCCG
The DNA here is from genome assembly GCA_011682565.1 of Actinomycetota bacterium. Classification (GTDB taxonomy): domain Bacteria; phylum Zhuqueibacterota; class Zhuqueibacteria; order Residuimicrobiales; family Krinioviventaceae; genus Hydrothermomicrobium. The sequence continues at coordinate 9,586 of JAACEJ010000013.1, forward strand.
GTTCCTTAGCTACTCATCTTCTTCATAAACCTCATGGCAGAAACGACATCTGGCCTCGTACATGTCTCCGGCGCCGACAATCACCCGCTCCGATTGCCTGCTTAACCTTTGCGTGCGGTTCGCCGGATTGCCGCATTTCACACAAATCGCCAGCGTTTTGGTGATATATTCGGCGACAGCCAGGAGTTGCGGAATCGGCTCGAATGGCTTGCCGGTATAATCCTGATCCAGACCGGCAACGATAATGCGTTTACCACGATTTGCCAATTCCTGGCAAACATCGATGAGATCGAGGTCAAAAAACTGGCCTTCGTCAATGCCTATGACCTCAGCATCACCCGCTTTTTCCAATATTTCTTTTGCAAAAGACACCGGGATGGAAGGGATTCGCTGCGAGTTGTGGGATACAATGTGCCCCTTTGAATAGCGGTCGTCAATTTTGGGTTTGAAAATCGTTACCTTTAATTTGGCAATTTCAGCTCGCCGCAACCGGCGAATGAGTTCCTCGGTTTTGCCGCTGAACATGCTGCCACAAATCACTTCAATCCAACCCGTATCTTTGGGTACGATACTGAGCATCAATAATTCTCCATGAAAGTTATTTTTATTTTAAATTATCTGCGAAAAAGCCATAGAATAAAGGAGAAAAGCAAAGACAAAATGATACCGGTAGCAATGGGAAAATAGACGGTCGTGTTTCCTTTTCGGTAAACGATATCACCGGGAAGCCGGAACAAATGCAATCCAATACGATCGGATAGGATAAGAATTACACCCACCAGGATAATGAACAATCCAACGATGATGACAAATTTGCCGATATTTTCCATAATATTTCAGTTCACAACTCTTTTATTTCATGAAGCACGTACTGCAACGATGCGTTCATGCTTCCCTGCCCGACAATGACGACATCAGCAACCTTTTTGCCGGGTAAAACAAATTCCAAAAACATTGGCCTTACAGTTTTTAAATACTGGTTGATCACCGAATCGACCGTGCGCCCGCGAACCGTGGTGTCCCGCTGCAATCTGCGAATAAAACAAATGTCCATCGGAGTGTCAATATAAATTTTATAATCGAGAATGGAGTGCAAAGCCTTGACAGCATATATTAAAATACCATCGAGAAGAACAATGTCGGCAGGGCCAACCGGCACCCATTCTTTTTCCCGGTTGTGAACTGCAAAATCGTAAAGTGGATGAAGAATGGACTTTTTTTGCTTCAAAGCCTTCAAGTGCTCTATGAGGAGATCGAAATCAATCGCATCCGGATGATCATAGTTAATATGTTCGCGATCTTGAAGTGTGGTATCGGATCGTTCTTCATAATAAAAATCCTGGGATAACACCAACACTCTCTTATCAGACAACGTTTCCCTTATTTTATCTGCGAAGAAACTTTTCCCGGAACCAGATGCGCCGGCAATTCCAACAATGATGACTTTTTCATGCTTTTTAGTGTTCATGCGGCAAAAAGCCCTCATCGAAAGCTTCCGGTAATAATTCGGATACTTTGATCACTTTGGAATCATTTTCATCAATGGTTAAAATGACGTCGATGTTGCCGGCGAGGTCCCACAGCACCTGTCGGCATGCACCGCATGGAGGACAAAGCTGCCGTTTTTTTGTGGTTATGGCAATGGCATTAAATTGGGTCTCCCCTTCTGAAATCGCCTTAAAGAGCGCAACCCTCTCCGCGCACATCGTCAAACTATAGGAACTTGACTCAATGTTGCAGCCCGTATAAATTTTCCCGGCTTTTGTTACCAGTGCCGCCCCAACAGGAAAATGCGAATAGGGTACGCGGGCTTTGCGAGTTGCTGCGAGCGCGCGTTCGATCAAAGTTTCTCTGTCCATGAGCAACCCTCCGTTTCAAGATAAAAAAATCCGAAGCCTCAAGACTTCGGATTGGCATTCCACTACATTCCGCGTGAATGAACGAAAAAGATGATTGTTAGAATGGTAAATCATCACCCTGTTCGGCATTTGATCCCGAAAATTCTGCGGGTGGTTCCGGTGGTTCAGGAGTCGAAGTGTTTGATACGGCTTCGCGGTCACCCTTGCTCGTTAAAAACTGCATATTGGCTACCTGAACTTCCGTAATGTATCTTTTCTGACCGCTGTCCTTGTCGTCCCACGATCTTGTCATCAGTTTTCCTTCAACGTAAATCCGATCTCCCTTTTTTGCATACTGTGACAACACTTCTGCCTGTTTCCGCCAAAAAACAAGCCGATGCCATTCCGTCTTGCCCTGCGAATTTCCATCCTGATCTTTCCAACTCGTATCCGTTGCAATGCTGACATTTACCACCGCTGCTCCGGCCGGTGTATATTTCAGTTCCGGATCCTGTCCCAATCGGCCGATGAGCATCACTTTGTTCAACGTACCTTTGCTGTCATACGCCATAAAACCCCCTTCTTTTTGGGTAGGTTTTTGATTGATTGTGAATTAACATATGGAAATCATAGTAATAATTTGTGAAATAGTCAAGAAAATTTTACGGTTGATTTTCTTTATCGGGGATATCCGACTCGGACACAGAATATTGAAAACGCCGGATACGATTTTCGCCGCTTTCGACAACGTAAACGATATTATCATCAACCATGATGCCACGGGCATCATTAAATTCTTCAATTGCCAGCCCTCTTTTACCCAGACTCATCACCTGACCTGCCTTAGCGCCGGTATTGGCAAACTTGGATACCGTTTTCGCTTGCGTATCAATAACAAAAATATTTTCCAGCCCATCCAGGGCAATGTCTGTCGGCATCATAAATCTATCGAGATCCATAATAGCATCCTGGTAGAGAACGTAAACCGGCTTGAAATTTTTTCCATCCAGTTTTTGCACACGAAAATTCCCGCCGAGCTGGGTAAAATAAATATCGCCCTCTTTATCCGTTGTAATTCCCCAGGGATCGTCAACTGTGCCCGCACCGGAACCAAAAGTTGCAATGTCTTGTGTCTTTATCCCGGTATATTGAAACAGAGATGCGCCATAATTCGTTTTGACAACAACTTGAGGAATCAGAGTAATCTCGCTTATTTTATCATAGGCCGATTCCGTAACATAAATGATGCCGGATCCAAACGGACCTGCGGCAACACCATTCAGTTGTGCGCCATTCCCGGCAACGTAGATTGGATAAATCTTCCGGACTTTGTTCACCAGAGACGGGTCTTTGTGAAAAACAAAATACCTGAAATCCAATTGGGGTTGGCCGGATTGAATCAGTTGCAAATATTTTTTGAAATTGAGCAAAACCGTATCGCTTTTAGCGGGATCAAAAAACACCGCTTCATCTGCAATCGAATCAATTTCAGTATAATTTAAGAACTGATTCCAGCAATAAAGCGTATCGCTTCCGTTAGCGATCAGCAGATTTAATTTACTGTCAATGGCAACGCCATAAGGATGGGGGATGCCTGTGATTGAACCCAGTCCGCTGGATGTCAGAATATTTCCGGCTTTTGACAGAGCGACCACGCGATCATTACCTTTATCCGCAACAAAAATAATCCCGTCGGGACCGATAGTAATATCCTCCGGATGGGAAAATTGATAGCCCAGATTTTGCGCATTCCAGACCGGCGAAAGTTCGACATAGTTCGTATCATTGGCGCCAAAGGATGCATTCTGCACACGCGGCACCGGCAGAGGCAGCTTGTCCTGATTGCATCCTGCGGCAACAAACAAAACCGAGGAAATAAAAACAATACTAAATTTTTTCAAAATTCAAATCCAAATGTAAATTGCTGTGTCATGGACAAATGATTAAAATCGGCGTAAGAATAATCCAGTTTCAATATTTTTCCATACAAGCTTATTTTTGCACCGCCGCCGAATGTCCATTTGTTCTCGTCCATATTGGAAAGATAGCCGCCGCGCAGAGCGAACATTCCGCGGTAACGATATTCGCTTCCGATGACAAAATTCTCCTGGTCGTCCATCGGGTGATTCATTTGCATTGCAGCAGTGAAAACATGGTGGCCGCTATGATAAACATCCATCGCGACACCGAGAGTGAAAATTGTCGGCGGGGAAAAAGACTCGTAATTTGATTTCGTTTCGCCGCTCGCTTGTCTGCGTGTATACGTTCCGCCGGGGCGAAGGTCGGTACCAAAATTACGCATCGACGCCGCAATCCGCAATGTTTTATAGCCCGTCCAATAATACGTGCCCAGATCAAACATCATTCCGTCCATCACCAGGTCGGCCAAATCCTCGCGGACATATTTCAATGTAATTCCGAATGAAAAACGATCCGTCATTTTGATCGAAGTGGTAATACCGGAAACCATATCATTGTAGCTGAAATATTCGCCGTTACCGTACGGATGATATTCCGTTGTAACCGGCATATCGGCCAGATGCAAATAGCCGACAAAGGCACCGACAGCGAGATAGTCGGTCCATTGATGGACATATCCCAGGTATTCGTAATTCACGTCCACCAGCCAGTCGAGATGAGAAACGACCAGTTCGTTTTTGCCGATCTGAACAAGGCCGGCCGGATTCCACATCATGGCTGTGCCGTCATTGGCCACAGCGACATAAGCACCACCCATGGACACAGCACGTGCACCGACGCCGATCTTGAGGAATGTTACCGCCGCAGTCCCTGCCCGTTGTTCGCCCAGCTTTGGTAAAAGACCCTGGCCGTATGCCATGCAGGCAGTGAACAGAAATAGAATTGTTAAAACTCTTTTAAGCAATCGTATGACCTTTAGAGTAAAATATTGGTTATGGGTAATCCAAGTATTTCATAAAACCGGAGGCTATGCATCGCATAAAGGCGATGCACTCCAATTTTGCTACATAACAGCTTCACCAACCTGGCGTTTTCAGCCCTGGCGCGGCTTCGCTCGTAACCAATTTTGAAAAATCGCGCCGCTTACCCTCGGGTGAAGCCCGGCCCGGTGCAAGACGGGTTAGTTGCCATCCCTTCCTTAACATTATCGCTTCAAATTATTCCAAATTGAACAAGATTTTCAGCTTGCTTTTTACGTTTTTTTGCTGAGATTCAGATAATTGCCCTAATTCTCGGCGGATTATGTTGGTAGTTGCAGTCATCATTCGATGCAAACGGAAATGGTACGAGTACGAGCTTGTACTTTATCATTGAACGGTTTCCCATCTGTTATGGAATAAATATCTTCTTCCGGATCAGAAAGGAATGTAAATGCCGGATTTCGTGATGCCGCTTGTAACCATGAAATCTCATCTGTTTCATCGTCTAACGCTGATAGTACGATAACTCGTACGCGTTTAGGGCCGGAAAAAGGAAGAGAGCCATCCAGTTTTAGCTGACTATTCTCATCAACTGTTCCGGTCATTTCTATTGCGGTCATAGGAATTTCCATATTGCGACCTCCCTATTGATAAATCAGTTCGGGCATTGAACTAATATTATCATATTCATTTTTATGGGCTTGCAAAGTATTCCACATATCAACATTCATCTGAAGATTCATCCAAAAATCAGGACTGGTATTAAAACATTTTGACAATCTAAAGGCGGTATCCGGAGTAATTTTTCGTTTACCAAGTATTATTTCATTAATTCTAACACGAGTAACTCCAATTGTATCAGCAAGCTTTTGTTGAGACAAATTCAATGGCTCAAGAAATTCATATCTTAATATTTCTCCCGGATGGATAGGATGCCTATTTTTGGGTAACATTTCCATATCCTCAATTTTAATGATATCGCACAAGTTCAAGTTCAAATATTTCCCCTTCTTCAAATTTGAAACATAACCTCCATTGACCACTTACAGCTATCGCCCATTGTCCTTTTCGATCTCCATGTAATGGGTGTAATCTATTTGAAGGTGGAGAATTTAAATCACGTAATTCTTTTGCTGCATTTAGCATATCTAACTTTCTTAGTATTCTATTAGAAAGATTAGATGGAATACGTTTGTGTTTACCAGTATTCCAAAATTCTTCAAGATAGGATTGCTTAAAGGTTTTGATCATACTTTAATATGACATGCAATGATACTCATTGCAACTTATTTTTTTAGAAAAATTACAGTTGACTTGCGGTTTTTATAATTTTAATTTAGCAGCTAACTTACGACTATGGTTCACTTGCGCGAGGCGAGGTCTTCGCACTGTCATAAACACACCAAAACGTAGCGGGTTAGCTTGCTGTTTTAAAAGCACTAAGCCCTCGTGTCAAGTGCAACCGCTTTGTTAGCTGCCCGCACATTATTTATCTATCCACCATTTATAGTTTGTCGGATCAGGAGTTAATTCACAAAGGCTATCCATTTTTCGCGCAAAATTTAATCTCAATTCGTAGTTTTCTTTTAACTCCTCAAAATAACTATCTATGTATTCAACAGTTTTGTCTAAAAGGACGTCTCTATAAAGGCGTTTAATATGGTGGTCTTGGATAAGAAGCCTTTTTTCTGGATTCAGATAGCAATTTCTGACATTTATTCTCCAATTATTCTTTGTACATGCTTCATGCAATAATGCACATCTGACATTTTTATAAAAATCATCAATACAAAAAGGAGCCGGAGAACCATCCTCCATAAAAAAGTATCCCTTGAAAATTTTCGCCTCGCCTAAGAATT
>JAACEJ010000014.1 GCA_011682565.1 Actinomycetota bacterium
TTTTATTCTATTCACATTAACTTCTTTAAACTGATTTATTCTTTAAACGGCTCATAAGGTTTTCCCGACCACTGCATGCCGATTTGGCCTGAAAATTCGAGCATATTCAAACGGACGCCATGCACTATCACAGCCAACATCCCCAATATTATATTGAGCGTATGCCCCAGCACAAGTATAAGGGCTGCTGAAATTCCTGCAACAACAGAGCCGATGCCATTTCCCAATGCCATATTGTTAAAGCTGGCAGCGACGACAACCGTGGCATAGCCAACGGCAAACAGACGCAAATAAGAGACAACATCTGAAAACGAACTAATGATATCCAGCGGCAAATTACCCAGGGATAAAAGAATCCCTTTGAAAATGTTCTTTTGAAAATTAGCAAAAATTATCACCAAGCCAGATCCAGTGATGAACAACCAATACGTCAAGCCGGGCAGATCCTTTCCCAGCACAAGATTTCCGGCGACAAAGAACAAACCCCATAAAATGAAAATCCAGCCGATTTCTGCAATTGCTGTTGGGGATTTAATTTTTTGCGCCGCGGCCAGCGCCCTGGCAACAGAAAGATGAATAGCGCCGATGATAAAAGTCAGGTACATTAGAAATACCTGGTTGTCGGATGCAAAACTGTCAATTTTGTTAATAATGAACATATTGAAAAACGGCAGCCGGGCAATACTTTCAGCGCCGAACCAGGTGCCGGTAATGATTCCCCAGATGATCGTCGTTCCGCTTAACACATACATTAAAAAGAAGGGCTCGCGCGGTGCATTTTTTTTCTTGTGCGCGAAAAACATGGTCGTGAGCAAAAAGACCAATCCGTATCCCGCATCACCAATCAGAATGGCAAAAAAGACGCTAAAGAAAAACAAAAACACAAAGCTGACATCCTGCTCGTTATACCCCGGCAAAGTGCCCATAAAATCAAATAACGGCTTGATAATTCGGATCGGCTTTGGATTGCTCGTCAAAGTGGGAACATCGGCAGGGTCATCGGGGTCGTCGACGACATACGCCAAACCGTTCTCGTTTGCCATGTTCTCAAGTCCGGCCACAGAATCAACCGGACAGAATCCTTGCATGTAGGCGATTTCTTCCATATCGCCCATGCCGTCACGGACCTGACTCAGTTCGAGGCGTTTTTGCAAACGGACGAGATAGTCGTTCAAAACAGGAGAAACGTTTGACAACTCTGCCAGCTCGTGCGAAACCCGTTCAATTTCCGTCCGCACCTGAGACATTTGTGCGTCCAGTTCGGATAATTCGACAGGCGGACAAAGTTCCTCTTTGAAATCCAGGTGTTCCTCCGCTGAATCGGAAAACAGCGCAAAATGTACCGTGTTTTGTTTTTCTCTTACCAGATGAATGTTTTTTTCGGGATCAACCTTTTTAAATGCGCTCTTCTCGGCAACATAAAAACGGACAAAGATTCCGGCTTGCTTTAGTTTTTGCAAGGAAGCATAGGAAATAGCTCCCCATGTCTCAAACCATTTGTGTGTCTCGCTGTGTTCTTCTAATTCCCGGGCCAGAGCTTCACGCCTTTGTGAAAGATTGAGTATATTCTCCACCAACGCCGGTGCTTCATCCGCTTCCATTTTGGCTTTGGATGATTCGGCTTTCCCTGCGACCTGCAGAGCACGATGCACGTTATCGATTTCGTTGATATCTTCGGAAACCGGATTTTTAATATGATGAACATGCAAAACACCCAGCTTTCGCAGATCAACCAAAGTCTTTTCTTTATCTTTGGCACTCAACAAGAGAGTGATTTTTTTCATTTTTACGATCATGCTGCTTGCGCCTCTTGTTTCTTCTTTTCGATCTTTGCCTTGGCGATTTTCCCGCGCACAACTGCTGCGGTCATTTGATCACCAAGGAAAATTCGTATAACGCGGATATTTTCTTTCGCTTCAGGAATTTTCACTTCTTCAAAAAGTTTGATTCGCTGAATTGTGATACGAAGCTCATCCCTGATAATTTCCTGTTGTTTTTCGGCAATTATGAGCTCGGCCTGGCGTTTGATTTGACCTTGAACCACTTCAAGCCCTTTATCGATCCAAAGCGGTGTCTGGTATAAATCGTATTCAAGATCGTCAAAAATGACGTCCTCATAAAGAGGAATATCAATGCCGGCGATATTTCCCGTTTCGGTTTTTATTTCTTTAACCTGGAAAAAATCATGCAAATCGATCTCTTCGGCGAAAACATCCGCCCAATCTTCAACCTCGGCGATCACACGCTTTGTTTCTTCACGAAGGGTGTCAACGAGGTTCTGAATGATGCGAATTTCCGACAACAACTGTTTCTTTTTCAGTTCCAGCGTGGGCAAATAGCGCGTAAATCTTTTCAGATTATCTTTTTGTTTCTTGAGTTCGTTTTTTGTTAATTTTATTTTCGCCACAACAAATCATCCCTCTATTTACCATTGGTCGGCCAAAATTCCTGAATCAATTCCGTTCGCAGGCGGGTTTCTTCGGAGGTAAAACACTCCGCTAAAATTTGCCAGCCGCGATCTAGCGCTTCTTCCAAAGGAATATTTACGGACAAATCCATCATTTGATTGCGGAACAGGCCGCCGTATTTAAGCAGCTTAAGATCCCAGTTGCTCATACGGAAACCCATGGATCGCTTTTCTTCGGTTTCCATGTACTGGGCATAAAGCTGAATCATTCCGTCCATAATTGCCCGATGATCTTTGCGACTTTTTTCAGCACTGTTCACTTGCTGCTTCAACCGGCTCAGAGAGCCAAATGGATCGATGTAGCCGTTGTGCAGATAAAACTGACCTTCTGTAATGTAGCCCGTGTTATCGGGAACCGGGTGCGTAACATCGTCGCCGGGCATTGTTGTTACGGCAAGGATGGTGATGGAACCGGCGCCTTCAAAGTCCACAGCTTTTTCGTAGCGTGCGGCCAACTGGCTGTACAAATCGCCGGGATAGCCGCGGTTGGATGGAACCTGTTCCATGGTAATGGCAATCTCTTTCATGGCATCGGCAAAGTTGGTCATGTCGGTTAACAGCACCAGCACTTCTTTTCCTTTGAGAGCAAATTTCTCTGCCACTGCCAGGGAGAGATCCGGAACCATCAGACTTTCGACAATCGGGTCTGATGCAGTATTCATAAAAAAGATAGACCGGGTGAGCGCGCCGCCTTTTTCGAGTACATTTTTAAAATTCATATACTCATCATATTTTAGCCCGATGCCGCCCAAAATGATCATATCCACTTCGGCCTGGAGCGCAATGCGCGCCAGCAATTCATTGTAGGGTTCACCGGAAACGGAAAAGATAGGCAGCTTTTGCGATACGACAAGTGAATTGAAAACGTCGATCATTGGAATATTCGTTCGGATCATCTTGCGCGGAATAATTCGTTTCGACGGATTCACACTCGGCCCGGCCACAGGAATTAAATTTTCCGTCAGCAGCGGCCCTTTATCACGTGGGTTACCGGCGCCGTCAAAAATTCGTCCCAGCATATCGTCGGAAAACGTTACTTGCATGGGATGCCCGAGAAAGCGGACTTCGTCGTTGATCGACACCCCGCGGCTGCCGGCGAAAACCTGGAGAGAAACCATGTCGCCTTCCATCTTGATCACCTGCGCCAGGGATTTGGTGCGTCGGGTCGTAATCTCCGCAAGTTCTTCATAAGCCACACCCGGGGCTTTGACCGTGATGACATTGCCGACTATTTGTGATATTTTATTATAAACTTTTCTCATTTCCCGACTGCTCCTCTATTAATTTCTCTATAGATTCGTGCTGCACTTTGAATTGGGCCGAATCCATATCGATATAATTCCAATCAATAAAAGCCTGACGAAGACGGTTGAAGAAACTTCGTGCGTCATCCTTACTATCAAACGGAAACTCGGTTTTCAAAACTTTATGGACATTCTCAAAAATATATTCTTGTCTTTTGTCATCTGTTGCCGCATCGACTTTATCAAACGCATTTTGTTGCAAATACACGCTGTCCAGTAATTCGGATTTGAGGTAAAGTGCAAAATCTTCGATAGAAGTTCCTTCCTCACCCACAACCATCATCATCTGATTGACATCGCTTCCTCTTCGCAGAACATCCCTGGCCTCGTTCGTAATATCTTCCGGGATAAAACTTTTATATTTCGACCAACTTTCCAGGGGATGAATGGCCGGGAAGCGTCTGGCATTGGCACGGTCGCGCGAAAGTCCGAGAAATGCGCCGACGACCTTGAGTGTGGATTGGGTTACCGGTTCCTCAAAATTACCGCCGGCCGGACTAACTGTTCCGCCGATGGTCAAACTCGAAACCCGGCCATCATTGAGTTCAACCAGGCCGGAGCGTTCGTAAAACTCGGCAATTCGCGATTCGAGATAGGCCGGAAAAGCTTCTTCGCCGGGGATTTCTTCCAGACGGCCGGAAAGCTCGCGCATCGCCTGCGCCCAGCGGGAGGTCGAATCAGCCAGGAGGAGAACGTCCAGGCCCATCTGGCGATAGTATTCACCCAAAGTAACAGCCGTGTAAACCGACGCTTCGCGCGCAGCCACAGGCATGGAACTGGTATTACAAATAATAATCGTTCGTTCCATCAACGATTTGCCGGTACGCGGATCGATCAATTCGGGAAATTCCCGCAACACTTCGACAACCTCACCCGCGCGCTCGCCGCAGGCAGCAACGATAACAATATCAACCTCAGCGTATCGACTGATAATATGCTGCAACACCGTTTTTCCTGCGCCAAACGGACCTGGAATACAAAAGGTGCCGCCTTTTGCTACCGGGAAAAACGTGTCAATAATCCTTGCCTGAGTAATCAATGGTTCGGTGGGAACAATTTTGTCGCGATAGGCTTCGATGGGAATTTTAACCGGCCAGTTGAACGTCATGCTGATCTCGTGAATATTGCCACGCTCGTCTTTCAATTTCACCAGAGTATCAGTTAATACATAATCACCGGCAGAAACGATTTCCTCGACCGTGTATTCGCCCTGAAAATGAAAAGGAACCATAATCGCGTGTTCAAAAATTCCTTCCGGCACGTGTCCCAGCGCGATCCCGCTGATAACAGTATCTCCTTTTTCCACTTTTGGTGTAAAGGCCCATTTATGTGAATCGTCCAGGGCTTTTAAAGAAACGCCGCGCGGCAAAAAGAAACCATATTCTTCCGCCAGTTCGGGCAAAGGATTTTGCAGGCCGTCAAATACCTGCCCGAGCAGACCGGGACCGAGCTGAACGGATAAAAGCTCGCCGCTAAACTCGACTAAAGCACCAATTTTAATTCCTTTGGTACTTTCAAAAACCTGTAGAAATGAAACGCCGTCACCAATCCGGACGACCTCGGATTTTAACCGTTCGTCCCCGTGCAAAATAAAAGCAACTTCATTTTGCATAATGTTTCCATCAAAGGCAACGGAGACCATATTTCCATTGATACCAACAATTTTTCCAAAATTCTGGTTCATATATTTACCTCATAAAGCTTTTGAAATTTTTCCAGGCCTTTTCCTTTGTCAAAAGTAACCAGCCTCCGCAATATTTGCAGCTTCAGATAATACAGAATAATAAATCCAAGATCAAAGTGGTGCTCGTGCTCCATCTCGTCAATGAAATCCCATTTCAATTTCATCAATTTAAGTTCAATCTCCAGCGGATTCCCATCTTTGATGACAGACACGGGAAATGAAACGGGCTTGTAATCCTGCTCACGTTGCTTTGCCTGACGCCAATTGAAAATGTCATCGCGCAAAGAGGATTCAAATTTTTTATAGTTTAAAAGAGTGGCGGGAAAATTCCCCGCAAGAGAGAAATCATTAATATCCACCTTGGAAAGAGCACGGAAATCTTTTGCGCTCAGCCATTTCCTCGCCTCAGCTAAAAAATAGTCCATGGACATGCTTGTCTCGCGGCCAAAAAAGAGCATTGGCAACTGTGCTACAAAATAATAATATTTGTCCATCTCACTTTTCCAAAAGTTCTTTCAGGGTGGGATTGAGAAGAGATTTTAAAACCTCCGCAATTGCCTCATCAGAAAAATCATAATAAACCTGGTCTCCCTTCATCCCGATGCGAAATCCCTTTGAAATATACTGACTGGTCTTTAGTGTAATTGTGTTTTTCGCTTCTTCCTGCAGACCGGAGAAAAGCAAATCCTGCAGCTTTGCTTTGTCATTGTCGTTCAATACAACTTCTTTTTTGTCATCTTTGGCCCAGGTGTCTGCAATTTTAAGGATAAGTTCTTTAAGGAATTCAGGGGTAAGAGTGGTGGAAACTTGTTTCTTGAAAACGTTGTCGAAAAGAGAGTTTATTCTTTCTTTGAGCAAAAGTTCGGTGTTACGAGCGGCCTGTTTTATTTCTGCTTCCGCATTCGCTTGAAACTGCTGCGACCGGCGCTTCCCATCCTGAACAATAGATTCTGCGTCTTTATTCGCTTTATCAATTATTGAAGCTGCTTTTTGTTTTGCCTGCTGGAGTAATTCATCGGCGGTTTGCTGTGCTTCTTCAATTCCTTCCTTTTTTATTTTTTCGATCAAGTTTTCCAATTTTATATCCATGTAAATGGCTCCTTTTGCAATAAAAACGGTGGGCATTAACATTAAAATCAATCGACAAATATAATTAATTGAACAAAGAATTGCAAATACATTATTAAAAGGACCTGGAAATGCAAAATCTCGCAAGCAGGACAAGTGGTGTATTTCCGTATTGAAAACCGGAAAAGTTGTACAAAACCCGAATTTAATTTTGTCTTATTTACAGAAAAAAAGACGATTTGCGGGTAAATATAGATTCTTTTAACTTGATTATATCTTTTGATTTCAGTATGATTAAAAAATTTTGAAAATAACTCGAAGGTGAAATTATGAAAAAGCTAAAATGGGGTCTCATTGGCTGCGGTGATATTTCCGGGAAACGTGTAGCTCCGGCCTTGCGCGATTTGGATAACTGCGATCTGGTTTCTGTAAACCGGGCAAACTATGCAAAAGCGGAAGCGTTTGCACGTCGGTTTGGTGCACAAAAATGGACAAAAGACTGGCGGGAAATTATTGAGGACGATGAAATAAAAGCCGTTTATATTGCCACGCCTGTTTACCTGCATGCTAAAATGACAATCGCGGCTGCAAATGCAGGAAAACATGTTTTGTGTGAAAAACCCATGGGCATGAATACCGGCGAGTGTGACAGCATGATTGATGCGTGTGAATCCAATGGCGTAAAACTGGGCATTGCATACTATCGCCATTTTTATCCGGTAGTGAGTCGTATCAGGGAGATAATAAAATCCGGGAAAATCGGGATTATTACGCACGCACAGATCAATAATTTTGAACCTTTTAACTGCAGACCGGGTGAGCCACGCTACTGGTTGTTGCAAAAAGAAAAATCCGGCGGCGGACCGATGATGGATATGGGATGTCATCGCATTGAAGTCTTTACCAACATCCTCGGACACATCAAAGAAGCCAAAGGTTTTTTGTCAAATGTGTTATACGAACGAAAAGTTGAAGATACTGCAATTGCTCATTTTCTTTTTGAAACCGGTACGACCGCTGTTTTGACCTCCTCACATGCTGCGTTTGAACCGCAGGATACACTGGATGTTTTTGGCTGTAAAGGCTCGATTCATGTACCTGTTTTGAACGAAGGAACGATGATCATCAAAACGCGCGATGGTGAAAGAATTGAAAAGTATCCGCCACATGCCAACATTCACCAGCCTTTGATTGATGATTTTACCCGCGCTGTGCTGGATAACCGCGAGCCGGGAGTAACCGGGGAGATGGGACGGAAAGTGACTGTCGTTGAAGATATGATTTATGAAAGAGTTCTGCCCCGGTGAATAGTCCCTCTCTGCGAAAAATTTGTGTTTTCACAACCGTCCACCGCCCCTATGATGTCCGCGTTTTTCACCGCGAGGCGCGCACCCTGGCGGCTCAGGGGTATAGCGTAACTCTCCTCGTCCACGCTGATTTTAAAGTGGAAGAAAAATATAATGTTGTTCTGAAAGGCATTCCACGTCCCAAAAATCGGTTTTTCCGCCTGCTCAGCATTTTTCGTTTTGCCCACAGGTGCCTCAAAGAAAATCCGGATGTTTACCATTTTCATGATCTTGAACTTTTGCCACTCGGCGTGTTTTTTAAGTGGGTTACGAAAAAGCGTGTTATTTACGATTGTCATGAAAATTACCCGGAAGCCGCGCACGAGCGGGCGTGGTACCCCGACTGGTTCAAACCTTTGCTCGCCAGGTTTATCGCGATTACGGAACCGGCCCTGGCGAAACAGTTGGATGTTGTCATTTGCGTAGTACCGGATCAGCAGGAAAGATTCAAAGCTGCCGGTTGCCGCACAATTTTGCTGCGCAACTTGCCACGTCTGGAGGTTTTTAACGCCGCTTTGCAAAAACATCCTCCAAAACTCGACAGAATCATTTATGTCGGCGGATTGACGACCGTGCGCGGGGCAAAGTTGATGGTGGAAATAATGAAAGAATTGCAAGCGACGCATCCTTCCACCAAACTGCTCTTGCTCGGCCCTTTTAATGAACCGCATGTGGAAAAGGATGTGAAAAGATATATCGCCGAACTGGGATTGGAAAAGCACATCGAACACATTCAATTTGTGCCGCATCAGGATGTGGCGGAATATGTTGTCCAATCCAAAATCGGTTTAATTCCCTGGCAGGAAAACAAGCAAATGCTGCGGATGGTTTTTCCCAACAAGATTTTTGAATATATGGCATGTGGTTTGCCTGTTGTTGCCAGCGATTTGCCGAGTCTTCGATACATTCTTAACAAATCCGGTGGAGGAGTTCTTGTCAAAGCGAACGACGCCAAAGCACATGCCCGGGCTATCGCCGGGCTTTTGGATGATAATGAAAAATCCAATGAACTTGGAAGAAAAGGCCGGGAGTTTGTTAAGAAAAAATTTAATTGGGATATCGAGGCAAAAAAATTAGTCGCTTTTTATAGCAAACTATGACATGAGAACCTCGTAAAAAATCCAAAAATGTCATTGCGAGCGAAGCAATCTGAATGTCGGCTAAGGGGTTGTCTTTTAAAGATCGCTTCCCCAATAATTCGGGGTAAACTCACGCTCCTCGCGATGACATGCTTTTCGACTTTACGAATTTGTCAATCATTAAAACTTTTATTTTTTGGAATAAAACAATCACGGCACAGGTTAAATGTTATAAACAAGACCAAAATAGTCCTATTTATAATATGTTTAGAATAAGTAAAAAAACAGAATACGGTATCCTCGCCGTTCAATACATCTGCTCCACCGAAGCGGATCGTGCAGCCACGGTGAGAGAAATCGCAGAGAAGCATAAAATATCGCAAACTCTTCTGGCGAAAATATTACAGCAGCTTGCAAGGGAAAATATCATCCGATCTGTTCAGGGACCTCGCGGAGGCTACATCATGAACGGAAATGCCGGCAAGGTTTCTCTGGCAGATGTTTTTGAGGCCATTGAAGGCCCGCTGCACTTGACCGAATGCGATCTGGATGATCAATCCTGCAGCCGTTATGAGGATTGTACTTTAAGGGACGGGTTTGCGCCGATTCAACAACAGGTAGCGGTTTTTTTCAGGAATGTTTTGGTGAAAGATCTGCCAGTCGATACGACTGGCCAATAAAAAATGCACTTAATCAATAGGAGAAGTACTCGATGAGTACAGAAGTTGATCAACTGGAACAGCTTGCAAATCAGGAATATAAATATGGGTTTGTGTCCGATATTGCGGCCGATTCGGTGCCGAAAGGATTGAACGAAGATGTTATCAGGCTGATTTCGCAAAAGAAAAATGAACCGGAGTTTTTGCTGGAATGGCGGCTGAAAGCATATCGCCACTGGCTGACAATGAAGGAGCCAAATTGGGCGAACATAAAATATCCCCCGATTGATTATCAGAATATTGTTTACTATTCTGCCCCAAAAAAGAAGAATGGCCCCAATAGCCTGGACGAAATTGACCCGGCTATTTTGGAAATGTACAACAAACTGGGCATTCCGCTGGAAGAACAACAAGTTCTCGCCGGCGTGGCAGTGGATGCTGTTCTCGACAGCGTTTCCGTCGCAACAACTTTTAAGGAAAAACTTTCCGAACTGGGCATCATTTTTATGTCGTTTTCCGAAGCCGTGCAGCACCACCCCGACCTGGTGCGAAAATATCTCGGCAGCGTTGTACCGAGTACGGATAATTTCTTTGCCGCACTCAATTCAGCGGTTTTCAGCGACGGTTCTTTTGCATACATTCCCAAAGGCGTCCGCTGTCCAATGGAATTATCGACGTATTTCCGTATCAATGCGGCCAACACCGGCCAGTTTGAGCGCACCCTGATTATTGCAGACGAAGGAAGCTATGTCAGCTATCTCGAGGGATGCACCGCACCGATGAGAGATGAAAATCAGCTTCATGCTGCTGTGGTCGAACTGATCGCGCTGGACAATGCGCAGATAAAATATGCAACCGTACAAAATTGGTATCCCGGCGATAAAAACGGCAAGGGGGGCATATACAACTTTGTGACCAAACGCGGTTTGTGTGCCGGCATCGATTCAAAAATTTCCTGGACCCAGGTCGAAACAGGCTCTGCAATTACCTGGAAGTATCCGAGTTGTGTTTTGAAAGGAGATAATTCCGTAGGTGAATTTCATTCCGTTGCCATGACAAATAATCACCAGCAGGCCGACACCGGGACAAAAATGATACACATCGGTAAGAACACAAAAAGTACGATTATTTCAAAAGGCATCTCGGCCGGAGTATCGCAAAACAGTTATCGTGGCCAGGTCAAGGTTTTAAAAAATGCAACAAACGCAAGAAATTTTTCCCAATGTGATTCATTGCTGATAGGTGATAAATGTGGCGCCCATACTTTTCCGTACATCGAGGTTAAGAACAGTACCGGAAAAGTGGAGCACGAAGCAACGACATCCAAGATTGGCGACGATCAAATTTTTTATTGCAACCAGCGCGGCATTTCCACCGAAGATGCCGTATCAATGATTGTCAATGGATTTTGTAAAGAAGTGCTGGCAGAACTGCCGATGGAATTTGCCGTGGAGGCGCAAAAGCTGCTCGGTGTCAGTCTTGAAGGAAGTGTAGGATAACAATATTGGAGATTTGTAATGATGTTAGAAATTAAAAATTTGCATGCATCGGTCGAAGGAACGGAAATACTAAAAGGTATAGATTTAAAGGTAAATGCAGGCGAAGTACATGCCATCATGGGGCCGAATGGTTCAGGAAAAAGCACACTCGCACACGTTCTTGCCGGACGGGAAGAATACAAGGTGACCAAAGGCTCGGTGATTTATGAGGGCAAGGATCTGCTGAAGATGACTCCGGAAGATCGTGCCCGGGAAGGCGTCTTTTTGGCCTTTCAATATCCTGTGGAAATACCCGGCGTAAATTCAGCTTATTTTTTACGAACAGCGCTTAACGCAGTGCGTCAATATAATGGCCTGGACGATATTAGCGCCTTTGAATTTCTTAAACTTGCCCGTGAAAAAATGAAATTGATAGATATGGATGAAAGTTTTTTAAAGCGATCCGTCAACGAAGGGTTCTCGGGCGGAGAGAAGAAACGTAATGAAATTTTACAAATGGCTTTTCTGGAGCCGAAACTGGCTATTCTTGATGAAACAGATTCGGGGCTGGATATCGATGCTTTAAAAATTGTCGCGCATGGTGTCAATCGGTTGAGAAATAAAAATAATGCTGTCATTGCTGTAACGCACTACCAGCGGCTTTTAAATTATATCGTTCCGGATTACGTGCATGTTCTCTATAAAGGCCGAATTGTCAAGTCGGGCGGCAAAGAACTCGCGTTAGAGCTTGAAGAACAAGGGTATGATTCGATTAAAAATGATGTTGAAAAAAAAAGTTGATGAATCCGTCTGACAGGAGTAAAGTGAGAAAATGAGTGTGAATATTAAAGAAAAAATATGGTATCTTGCCAATTTTGAAGTATTTGAAAAAAAGCTAAACGGCGGAGCACGGACACCATTGCATCAACTCCGAAAGGCGGCTTTGCAACATGTTAAAAAAAACGGTTTTCCATCAATCCGCGAGGAAGAGTGGCGATTCACCAATGTCTCATCCATCGAGAGTACGAATTTTAAACCTGTCGATAAAAAGGAACAGGAAGAGATCGATCGCAACACGCTGCAGGAATATCTTTTTGAAGATTTGACGCCGAATCGCCTGGTTTTTGTGAACGGCCGGTTTTCGTCTCAACTTTCATCTCTGTCCGGTTTAGCTAAAAACATAAAATTTGAAAATCTTGCCCTCGAACTAAAAAACAATCCGGATGTTCTGCTGCCATACCTGGCAAAGCAAGCGGATTATAAAAAGCATGCTTTTATTGCGTTGAACACCGCGTTCCTGAGCGAAGGGACCTTTATATACATTCCCAATAACATTATTGTTGATGCGCCGCTGTACATTTTGTATATTTCCCGGGATGTTGGTGAATCCTTTGTTACGCACCCACGAAATTTGTATGTCGTTGGATCAAATACGCAGGTAAAGATCATTGAAAACTATGTGGGATTTGGAGAGGAGAAATATTTTACAAATCCTGTATCAGAGATTATTCTCAATGAAAACGCTATCGTGGATCATTATAAAATCCAGCAAGAAAATAAAAGCGCCTATCACATTGCTGTTACTCAGGTACATCAAAAAAAAGACAGCAATTACAGGTCGAATTCTTTTTCCTTTGGCAGCGTTCTGGCGCGCAATGACCTTAACACAGTATTAGACGGCGAAGGTGCTGAATGCACATTGAATGGGTTGTACATGGCCAATGGAAAGCAACACGTGGATAATCATACTCTTATAGACCATGCAAAGCCGCATTGCAACAGTCACGAATTATATAAAGGCATTTTGGATGATCGCGCACGGGCAGTATTTAGCGGAAAGATATATGTGCGCCCTGATGCTCAGAAAACCGATGCAATCCAATCAAATCAAAATATGCTTCTTTCCGATGATGCAATCGTCGATACCAAACCGCAGTTGGAAATCTTTGCCGATGACGTTCGCTGCACGCACGGAGGAACAGTGGGCCAGCTTGATGACGAGGGTGTTTTCTATCTGCGCTCTCGCGGAATCAGTAAGCAATATGCGCGCAACATTATGGTCCAGGCGTTTGCAGGACAAGTGACTCACAAGATAAAACTTGAGGGCCTGCGAGAAAAAATGGAAGGCCTGGTTTTTTCGCGATTACGCGACGGACATTTGAGTGATAAATAAACACTATAAAAGAAGGAGTTCAATTTATGGCATCTGACGAACTGGATGCATTAATGGAAGAAATTATTGAAAAAATTAAAAAGTGCTATGATCCGGAAATCCCGGTTAACATCTATGACCTGGGGTTGATATACGAAATCAATCTTGATGAACAGAGTGCGGCAGACATTAAAATGACGCTGACATCGCCTCTATGTCCTGTGGCGCAATCGCTGCCGCAAGAAGTAAGGCAGAAAGTTCTGGAAGTTGATGGGATTGAAAAAGCGGATGTTCAAATTGTATGGGATCCGCCCTGGTCCTGGGATTTAATGTCGGACGAAGCTAAACTTCAAATGGGAATGATGTAAACAAAAGGAGAGAAATGAGCAAAACGAAAGCTGTATTGGCATTTGAAATTGATCTGGAAAGAGAGGGATAACGATGGAACCCGGGACAAAGGAGAACACATCTTTCGATGCAGACAAAATCCGTGAACATTTTCCTGTTTTTTTTCAGCCGGAAAACGAAGGGCTGATTTATCTTGATAGCGCTGCCACATCACAACGCCCGCGAGAAGTTCTCACAGCCTGCAAAAATTTTTATGAAAAAATCAATGCCAATACTCATCGCGGCGCTTATAAAATTGCAGAAAGAGCAACAGCCGCTTTTGAGGCGGCGCGGGAAAAGACGGCGAAATTTGTTGGTGCAGGCAGGACGGAAGAAATTATTTTCGTAAGGAACACAACCGAAGCCATTAATTTTGTCGCTTATGGGTGGGCACGAAAATTCATCGGCACGGAAGATGAAATCCTCGTTACTGAAATGGAGCATCACAGCAATCTCATTCCCTGGCAAATTACTGCGCAAAAAACCGGCGCCAGGCTGCGTTTTTTTAAAATGAATGAAAACGGCATTCTGCCGCTCGATCAACTCGATTCACTCCTTTCACGGAAAACAAAGCTGGTTGCTGTTACTCACGTTTCCAATGTTTTGGGAACAGTGAATCCTGTGAAAGAAATCATCCGCGCGGCACACAACGTTGGCGCAAAAGTTGTAGTGGACGGCGCGCAGAGTGTTCCGCATCTTCCTGTCAATGTCGTCGATTTGGACGCGGATTTTTTCGCTTTTTCCGGCCACAAGATGCTGGCGCCCATGGGCATCGGCGTCCTTTATGGAAAAACCGCCTTGCTTGAAGAAATGGAGCCGATCTATTACGGTGGTGAGATGATCAAAGATGTGGATTATTATCAGTCGACCTGGAACGATCTGCCGTGGAAATTTGAAGCGGGAACGCAAAACATCGGTGGTGCTGTTGGACTAAGCGCTGCTATAGATTTCATCAACAGCATCGGGATTGACAACATTCGCAAACACGATCATTTGCTGACCGAATATGCATTAAATGAATTGAAAAAGATAAAAGATCTTGTTATATTGGGGTCGACAAAAAACAGAGGGCCGGCTATCTCTTTCACTCTCGGCAATATTCACGCCCATGATTTGGCGACTTTTTTGGATCAGAAAAATATTGCCGTCAGATCGGGACACCATTGTGCAAAGTTGGTTATGAAAAAATTTAATGTGGCAGCAACGGCAAGAGCCAGTTTTTATCTTTATAATACAAAATCAGAAATTGATGCCCTTGTCCACGCTTTAAATGAAGCAAAGGGATATTTTTCAAAATGGCGTTAGATGAATTATATCAGGAAATCATTCTTGAACATTACAAAAAGCCGAAAAATATGGGTTTACTCGAGAACGCCGATATTAAGGTTGAAGGCAAAAATCCGTTTTGCGGCGATGAAATTGAACTCGCCATCAAACTTAAAGATGATATCATCGAAAATGTGACTTTTGACGGCAGTGGCTGCGCCATCAGCCAGGCTTCCGCATCACTGATGACGGAAAAAATCAAAGGCAAAAGCATTGTTGAGGTAAAAAAACTCATTTCCACGTTCAAAAAAATGGTCAAGGGAGAAGATGATAGTCAGGTCGATAGGGATAATTTGGAAGAACTTTTGGCTTTGCAAGGCGTTTCGGAATTCCCCAGCCGTATCAAATGCGCATTGCTGGCCTGGAATACACTGTTGCTGGGGTTGGAAGAAAAACTGAACAAAAAGGACGGAAAGAAATAACATGCTAAAAAAAGTATCTCTCATCCTTCCTTTTGTTTTGCTCGCGGCTTTTCTGGTACGTTGCAATAAAGAATTTTCATCTACAGATTATTATCCCATGAAAAAGGACTATACCTGGGTTTATTCGGGCCACACCAGCAAAATCAGGGTTACAGATGAAAATGACCTTGCCGGCGGCACACAGTTTACGCTCACGTATTACGACTCTTTGGGCGAAGAATCCTGGCAGGAAGTATTTGTACAAAAAGAAACCGGCTTGTACTGGCGTTCCTTTATTTCCAGGATCACCTTGCCGGCGAATATTACTTTTAATCCACCGCTGCCAGTTACGCCAATGTCTGAAAAAATTGGCGCTGTTGAAAGAGTCGAAAGCACGGAATCCCGAAATGACTCAACCACTACGACACTGAGAATTCGCGTGGAGAATGAAATTGATGCGATCGAAGATGTTGTCGTTGCGGCCGGCAAGTTTAGCAATTGTATCCGCGTAAAAATGACCATCATTTACACTGAACCAACAGAGCGTCCCTTGTTTGCCGGCACGTCCTATTGGTGGTTTGCCCGGGGTGTGGGCCCGGTCAAGTTTTTAACAGCAGCAACCGGCGGTGAACTGGAGGGTGCTACGCTTGGAAATAGAAAAATACCGCCGGATTGATTCGGAAAAGAAAATGTTTCGACCTTATTGCGGGATGACTTTTGGCTGCAAAACTTTTTGATCAAGCAGGCCCTGTTCATTTGTAAAATCAGCAACACAATTCCCGGGGATTGTTATTTCAAAAACACGCTCGTGTCTTTTTTTCCGAAAATCCAATTCAACAAAACTTTTTTGATAAAAAATACGCAGATGAGCACGATTAAGCTGCCTTTTTAGTAATACCTTACTTACCGGTATTGTTTCAGAAATCTCGTATACACAAAGGTAAGATATTACAATTTTTACTTTGACATTTTTGAAATATATCCTTAAAATGAAAAGAATTAATATTCGCCCCCATTCTTGAATGAGTAATTCGTAAAAAGTCCAAAAATGTCATTGCGAGCGAAGCGAAGCAATCTGAATGTCGGCTAAGGGGTTGTTTCCTAAAGATCGCTTCGTCGCTCCGCTCCTCGCGATGACATGCTTTTCGACTTTTTACGAATTACTCTTGAATCATATTATCCATTTTTTTTTAGGAACTTGAAAATGCCAAATAAAATTCGCGTTACGATCTGGAACGAATTCATCCATGAACAAACCTCGGATGACGTTAAAAAAATCTATCCGCACGGAATTCATCACGCCATCGCCAAATTTCTTGCAGAAAACAATGATATGCAGATACAAACAGATGCTCGGCACTAATTGCTCGCTGAAATGGCGGGAAGCGGCTGAAAAGGAACGACTGTGGAACATTGAACCAGGCCATCCGATTACTCAGGGTATCGGCGAATATATTGAACTCCTGCATGCAGAAATGTACGGCGAACGGTTTGACATTCCAACGCCGGATAAAATCATTTTTTATAACAGAGAAATTCAAAAAGTCATTGCAAATGCAGTACGGTGGGCAAGACCACGTGTTTTTCTTGAAAACTTTTGTTACAATGCAAAACCCATCGAAAAACTGAAATAAAAATCGACCGCTATGAAATTTCAAAAGACAGCAAAGTAGCAATAAATCACTCGCAACAACCAGATTCTTTCTTTAAAGGGAGGAAAGGATATGCAAGGATGGTATTTTTGGATTATAGCAGCAATCGGTTTGTTCATTGCAGAAATTTTGACTCCCAGTTTCTTTTTGGCCTGTCTCGGTATAGCTGCGCTCGTTTCCGCCATCGTTTCTTTTCTTGGAATGGGGGCAGCAATACAATTCATTGCTTTCTGCATTGCCTCCATAATTACATTAATTGGAATCCGACCATTCTTTCTTAAATATTTACGAAATCACGAGCAACGCTATAAAACAAACGCGGAGGGGCTGGTCGGACGAACCGCCATTGTTGAGGAAACAATCAATTCCGTTTTGGGGGAAGGTCGGGTAAAAGTAGGTGGAGAAAGTTGGCGTGGATTCTCCATAAACAATACGATTATTTCGGCAGGAACTGTTGTTAAAATAAAACAGGTTGACGGGACAAAATTGTTTGTCGAGCCCTTTATTAAATAAAAAGGAGAATTGATCATGGCAATTCTGGCTATCCTTAGCATTGTTACAATTTTTGTCATTATTTTCACAGCAAAGGGCATGATGATTGTTGAGCAAGCCGAAGCTGTAGTGATCGAACGGTTGGGGCAATATAGCAGAACTTTGCATTCGGGTATTAATATCGTTTTTCCTCTCATTGATAAAGCAAAAGAGATTGAATGGCGCTATGTCGAAGAATTGCCGG
>JAACEJ010000286.1 GCA_011682565.1 Actinomycetota bacterium
TTCCCTCTTTTTCTTCATGACGTGGAATCTCTCCTCCCATTGGGATCTGAATGCTATGGCTAACTTTGATTATGACCAAGATAAAAATATTGAGGGAGCCGATTCCCGCACAAACTTGCTCAACTTTGAGCTTTCATACAAGTTTTAAATTTATTAACTTAATGCCAATTCTATTGGCTCGCAAATTTGCAGTGTGCGGAAGAATGCGCCTAAAAAATGGAACAGAATTTTTAAACATTAAAAAATCAATAAGGATGTAACTCATCCCAAGGTGTCATTCAGGAGGAATCTTGTAGGGAAGACTCTGGAATTGAAATTTTTATAATTTAATCGTCGATTCGACAAGATTCCTCCTGAATGACCAAATAAATCAGCAAAATATTTTAAACGCTGAAATTTATACGAGTGTCCGCCAGTGAGCAAAATTTATCCCTCAAGATAAATTGTTCGATTTTTTGGTTTAAATTTTATAGAAAGGATCGGATATGACTGAGAAAAATAAAAATATGTTAATCGGGATACTCATTATATTCATTGGGATTCTTGCGTTGCTCATAAATATGAATGTTATCCCGAATGCACAGGATTTTGTCGGCGGCATGTTTTTTCTCATCGTCGCCTATTTGTTTTACCGGCTTTATCAAAAGAAAAGAGTGTGGTGGCCGTTATTGCTGGCATTGTTTTTTGCCTGTATCGGCGTTGTCCTTGTTATCCAAAATTTTGTCTACGTTCCGGATAATATCATCGGTGCGGCATTTTTCTGGTGCGGCGCTGTCGTTTTTGCTTATCTCTATGTAAAAAACAAGCGAAGGTGGTGGGCGCTGCTCTCAGCCGGAACTTGCGTCACTTTGGGAACCATCGTGCTCATCGATGCTTTTCATCTTCTTTCCGGAGATCAGGATGGGGTTGTCTTTTTTCTGGGCCTGGGACTTTCATTCATGCTGCTTTATCTCCAGCGAAACAGCGAAAACAAACTCGATTGGGCCATTTATCCGGGAGCCGCGTCCCTGCTGCTTGCTCTTTTTCTCTATTTCCAAAATGTTGATTGGATGAGCGGCGACTATTTTTTGCCCATTGTGCTGATATTAGTTGGCGGTTTCTTGATCTTTCGTGCAAGCAGGCGGCCCAAAACGTCTGCGCAATCTCCCGGCGATGAGGCCTGGTCGGACGGAACTACAAATGAAAAATGAGAAATGAAATGGTCATGATGCCGGCCTGCTATGGATAAAAAGCCTTTTCCACAATCTCCTGACGAACCCATGCAGGGCAGGCGCGTCGCGTTGCTTTCCGCAGCCCATTTTGTCAACGATACCTACCCCGGATTCGTCGCGCCACTGCTGCCCTTACTCATGGACAAAATTGGGTTTGGCTTGACGCTCGCTGCGGTTCTTACCTCTATTATGGCCGTGTTCAATTCCCTGGCGCAGCCGCTTTTTGGCCACTTGGCAGATCGAATGAAAACCCCGTATTTTACTATTTTCGGCCCGCTTGTCACTGCCGTGTTTCTGGGTTCCATCGGTCTGTGGCATAGCTATGCGGCTCTCGTTGTCATTTTGGTCATCTCCGGCCTGGGGACTTCGGCTTTTCACCCGCAGACCGCTGTTTTAACCGGAGTGGCCGGCGGCAATCGCAAAGGTTTGGCAATGTCCATCTTTGTAACAGGCGGTAGTGCAGGGCATTCGTTGGGTCCTATCATCATTATTCCCATCGTTACCTATCTCGGTTTGAAATACAGCGGTTTGACAATCGCTTATGGCTTGTTGGTGTCGTTTTTGCTCTTTCGCTACCTGCCAAACTTGCCACGCTCACCAATGCATACAACTCATATTGGAATGAGCAGCCAGTCACCGCGGCGTTTGCTCATGTTGGGACTATTGTGGTTTATCGTTACGGTACGGGCATTTATGGTTGTGGGATTAATTACTTTTATTCCAATTTATCTGCACAACAAGGAATTGTCGCTGTTTCTGTCCGGCTCGGCGATCACGGTTTTTGAAATGTTTGGCGCGCTGGGGTCTTTGATGGGGGGTGCGATGTCCGACCGTTACGGACGAAAGCTGATTATTGTTATCTCTTTCGTTGGCGCGCTTCCCTGCCTGTGGGCTTTTCTGCATTTTACCGGTTTTATCGCTTTTCTTTTTCTTGCTATGGGAGGGCTGATTTTGTATTCGTCCATCTCTGTAACCATCATCATGGCGCAGGAACTTTTTCCTGCCCGGGTCAATACCGTTTCATCGCTGGTGATGGGCATGGCCTGGGGAATCGGCGGATTGCTGGTCACGCCGCTTGGCGCATTGGCGGAAAAAACAGGTATTGTACCCGCTCTCGATTTGCTGCTGGGGTTGGGGGTGTTTGCTATTTTTACTGCTTTTGTTTTGCCGGAGACAGGAGGAATTTGGTCGAAAGAATCCTGAGCAGCGTACTATTGCGAGTTATGGAAAAAAAGTTTTATTTACAGTATCTACTTTAAAATAATCCCGGAGGCTGATCAATGATATCTCATGAAACATTATTAAAAGATGCTTTAAAAAAGCATGTCTGAAATACGGTTTAAAATACCTGATCCGGCCGAGTCGGAGTTAGATGATGCAACGCCTGAATCCACCGGTTGCATTTTTCATTCTCTCTTTGTAAATTAATAAAAATTAAATTATCCTTGCTCTGAAGAAAGAGATGCCGGTGCGAAAAAGATCGCTGATATTTCAGATTGTTATGCTTTTGCTGCTTCCTCTCTCCATTGCCTTTTCGCAAAAATATGTGGTTTCAACCGCAAGACAGGGGGACGGGGTTTATGCTATGCTGCGTCGGTATTATCTGCCCACGAACACGCAGTATGTTGAAATATTTCATTCTCTCAATTCGGAATCTCTTCGACGGCATGGTTCGTTACAAATCGGACGACGTTACAAAATGCCCATTCGCCGGTATATCTTTAACGGCAAAAATATTCGCTCCACTCTTGGCATATCCAACTATAATCTGGCAAAAAAGATTGAGCAATATAACAAAAAGGTACGTCGGGCGGGGCTGAAAAAAAAATCATTCAGAGTTAGCAAGGACTTGTGGGTACCCTATTTCTATTTCCCCAATATGGAGCAGCGGACTGAGCCGAAAAATGGCCGGGAATATTCACTTTTTGGCCCGAAATATAAAATTGTCGATCCCATAGATCACCAACTTCAGGGATGCGTTTATTATCTCGTCAGCGGCCATGGCGGTCCGGATCCCGGAGCAATCGGTTTGTGGGGAAAACATCGTCTGTGTGAGGATGAATATGCGTATGATGCTATGCTTCGGCTGGGGCGAAACCTTTTGCAGCACGGCGCCAGAGTCTATATCATCGTTCGCGATCCGAATGACGGCATCCGTGACGGGCGGTTTCTGAAAAGCGACCAGGATGAGTATTACTATGGTAATGTAAGAATCTCCGCGAGTCGGGTCGCACGCCTGAATAAACGAGCTTCCATTATTAATTTATTGTATGCGCGCAACAAGGCGTCGGCTCGTTTGCAAAATGTTATTATTTTGCATGTTGATTCGCGTTCGAATAACAAGCGCATCGATATTTTCTACTATTATAAAAAACGAAGTAAGGCCGGGAAAAGTTTAGCAAAGCTTCTTTACCAAACTGTGAAAAATAAATATGCAGAGGTACAGCCCGGTCGTGGATACCGTGGTTCAGTGACCACGCGTGATCTGCACATGCTGCGAAAAATCAAACCGACGACAGTGTATATTGAATTGGGAAATATCAGAAACCGGCGTGACCAGGATCGTTTTATTCAAAAAAATAACCGGCAGGCCGTAGCCAACTGGTTGTACCTGGGATTATTAAAAGCATCAAAAAGATAAAGAGCAGGGCATTTTCTTAAACGCCATAGCCCTTTTCGGAGGATTTATTGACAACATTAAAAGGATCACAAAAGAAATATTTGCGCGGGCTGGCCAATCCGTTAAAACCAGTTGTTTTCATTGGCAAAGAAGGATTGACGCCACAGGTTATAAACGCTATTGACGAAGCATTGGCGACTCAGGAACTCATCAAAGTCAGGTTCCTTGAATTTAAAGAAGAAAAAAAAGAATTGAATCGGGATATTGAGAAAAAAGGCCATTGCATTTTAGCAGGGATGATCGGCCATGTTGCTATTTTTTACCGACAGCATCCGGATAAAGAAAAACGGAAAATCCGGCTTCCATGAACTTTCCGCTTGATAAAGAAAAAAGATTGATTTGGTCAACTGCTCGTTCCTGTCTCGAAAACAATAAATTCAAACATAAACGATTCGGAGGCAAACAAAAAAGTCACTGGACTTTATTTGAACGGTTTGTCCTGGTTGGTAGTTATTTTCTTAGAATCGGGCCATTTTACAGGATCGGAAATGACAATGCGAAAAATATCATTGTCAACCGAATAGATGTTCCGACGCCTCATTGCCCCCATGCTTTTGACGGCTACAAAATCCTTCATCTCTCCGATCTGCATCTCGATTGTGTGAAAGGGCTGGAGGACATTATTTGCGACCGGCTGCAAAATCTTTCCTACGATTTATGCGTTATCACCGGGGATTATCGCGAAAAAACGCACGGCGGCTATAAACAGATTCTGGCGCCATTGCAAAAGGTAATAAACTCAATCCAGGCCAGGGACGGAATTTTGGCTGTCCTGGGGAATCACGATACTTATCTTATGGTGCCTGATTTTGAAAAAATGGGAATACGAATGCTGATGAACGAAACAGTGCAAATCCAACGAGGAGATGCCCGCCTTTCCATTACCGGGCTCGATGACCCCAGCAACTATTACACCGATGCGGCTCTGCACGCCCTGGAAGAGGAAAAAGACGGCTGCAAAATTGTTCTCGCGCATTCCCCCGAATTGTATGATATGGCTTCCGTAAATGGCTACAAGCTTTACTTATGCGGTCACACTCACGGCGGACAGATTTGCCTGCCCGGCGGCATCCCCGTTGTTACTCACCTCAAAACCGGCAAAAAGTTCTTCCGCGGTTTGTGGCAGTACAACGGCATGGTCGGATATACCAGTCAGGGCGTTGGTGCCTCGGGAATTCCGGTTCGCTTGAATACAAAAAGCGAGATTACGCTGTTAACGCTCTCCCGCCGCTGATGAGAAAAGGGGGCTATATTTATTTGTTAGGGGATTAAAATGTGACATGGCTAAAAAGTATTGTTAAGATTAACTCTTAATAAGTATATTTTATATGATTCGTATGGAATCTTTTCGGGGCCTCTGCAATTCCATTTGTCCAAAAATAAAGACGAAAGGTTAATAATGAAATCTTGCCGAATATTTATTATTTTTCCTTTTTATCGCTGCTGTTTTGTACGCTGCCGACAGCAAAGAACGAACGGCTTCCATCTGAACAAACTATATGCACCACCACGGCGCTTTAACCCTGGCGCTGTCTTTTGGTTTTTTGTCATCTT
>JAACEJ010000287.1 GCA_011682565.1 Actinomycetota bacterium
ACCATTACCCTTGATGGAGTACACAAGCCGCACATCCTGCGCATATTTCTCAGACAGGAACCGCTGCGCGTAGAGCGGGATGGCCAAATTCTGAGCAAAGACCAGGACTGGCATTACTCGGCACAGCAAAATCGACTCGTCATTCGAACCGAAAAATATGAGCGGGGAAATTACACAATCGCCTGGTAAATAAATTCGAATTCTAAACCGGATTGAATGGCTAACAATGGATCATCGCTATTTTGCCTTCTATCAACATAAAAAGACAAAATAATTACAAATTATTTTGTCCTTAATCATTTTGTTATTAAATTTAAAGTGGTAATCTAATTTTACTGCGCACTCGATTTGTTATAGACCTAATTTCTTCAACAGATAAATCTGCAATTTTTACCGCCACTCTTTATTATTTCTTCATTTTCCCATTTTAAATTGAAATTTCTGTCAAGCCTGTTTCCGGTCTTTTTGCTTGCATCAAGCAATTGCGCAGCAATATGGCCAAAACAGGGTGCAATATAAGAAAAAGAACCCGTGGAATTTGTCTCTACCACGGCAGAGAGCGCTTATGTCAATCCCAGACGTAATTTCAATATAACTTTCATTTACGGCAGCAACGTCATCTTTTGTGTTTTTTCAAAACTCCCCGCTTTCATGCTTACCAGGTAAATCCCGGCGCTCACTTTTTGCCCGGCGCTGTTTCTGCCGTCCCATTTTACAATGTGATAGCCTTCCTGCATTTCGGTATCGAGTAGGGTGACAATCTTTTGTCCCAGGACATTGTAAACGCGAATAACAACGTGGCTCTCTTTTGGCAGTGCGTATTTAATAAGTGTTTCCGGGTTGAAGGGATTTGGATAATTGGCAAACAAGGAAATTGATTTAGGAAGGTCTTTGCTGCATTCTTCCTCAGATTTTGCTGCTCCATCATCAGTGGCCGGAGACAATTTGCGCAATTTCGGTGCGTTCTCATAATTAATTTTCCCCATTGCTACTTTCATAAACACAACAAGCTCATCTTCAGGGTAGGCGTTGCTGAACTTTTCCATTGTTGCTTTGGCGTTTTCCATATTTTTGGTGAGATTAAAGTAAATCTGCCATTTAGCAAACAGAGCCTGCTTTGCCATTTCGGTTTCAGAAAAATCTGTTTGAAGTGCAGAATAATATGATATTGCCTGATCGTATGATCCATTTTTTATCAGTTTCGGGATTTGTAATTCCTTTGCCATACCTCCCACCTCATTCTCTTGTTTGGATTCCGAAACACTTTGGAGGTATGCGTCGGTGCTCTCTGATCGACCGGCCAGATCGTAGCAGCGCGGTAGGCGCACCAGGCATAAAGTCGCTTCCGGCTCTGATGGATACCTGTCAATAACCGTTTCAAATTCATTAATTGCATCATCGTATTGACGCAGCATTTCATATTTACAGCCCCGGTCATATCCGGCCCTGGCATCTTTATTAGTCGTTATAATTTCTTCCGGCGTGGGGTTTCCTGAGGCTCCAGCGAATGATTTTGATAATCCATGCGGGTCATTATTCGGATCGGATTGCAGCGCATCGACTGTATCTATATTGCCGTAAAATTGGTCGGCAATTGGCGGATGCTGCCCCCACCAATGATATAAAGCAAAAATAAGGCTGCTGTTGTCAGAATACACTTCTTTTCCTGAATTGCTGTAGATGCTGTTATTTGCCGGTTCATCCGGGTAGATTAAGCTTAAAAATGGCCGGGCATTACTGCTTATTTGAACACCATTTAGTTTGTTATAAGCTATGACATTGTTACCCGCAAAAGTGCCAACATCCACAAAATAGGAATTGGAGTAATCGTAACAATACACGCCATTATCGGAATTATCATAGATCATATTGCCTATAATGTTAGGACTTGAGTGATACAGGAACAAGCCATGGCCGCTTAAATCATAAATAAGATTATCATGAATCTCGCCATTGGAATAATATCCGCGGATGCCGGCATTGCTTGTTCCGTCATGGATATTATTAGAGTCGATGTCTGGATCAGAATGAGACAAGAGTATGCCATAGTAGCTGTTTTGCATAATCTCATTGTCTTTTAGCAGTTGATTGCCATCGGCATAGTAACTGTAAATGCCATATAAATTATTTTCAATAGTGCAATTCTTTATATCAGGAGAAGCGTTGGAACAATAAACGCCATAGCTGGCGTCTTTTATTGTACTGTACTCGATAATGCATTCATTATCATCGCTGGAATTCTCAAATTTAATACCAAACCAACTGCCTGATGATGCCTGGAAAGTTATGGGTTCACTGTAAGTACCCTGAGCTTTGAGGATGCCCTCAATAATAAGCTTTTTCCCTGAAGGGATGTAAATTTGAGTGCCAGGTTCGATGGTGAGGATAATGCCGGAAGGAACAGTAACGTCACCTGTGAGGGTGTGGGTACCGCACCAAGTTTCATCATGAGGTAACGTACCCGATGAAGTATTGACATTTGGTATACCTAACACACTGTATTGTGGTACAATTGCGTTTGGATTCCAAGGCACCCACTCATTAATAACTTCATAGCTTTCTAAGTTTTGTTTCACAAAGTAAAAATATGTTGCAAGATGAGTTTCTGTCGTTGAAGTACTATTTGAGAAATTGAAAGTAGAATAATTAGGATTAGAACTTGAATATCCAGTATTGTTTAGCCATGCGAAAGGTACTTGTAAATAATTTGGGCATAAATAATCATCTGCCTTTAATTCATACCGGTCGCATTTATAGGCACCCGAAGCAAAATATAATTGATAAGGGGCATTATAAAAAGTGACAGTCATGTCTTCGTTTATTTTTGTCAAAGTTGCAGTATCGTTGGTAAGTGTATACGCGGAACCAGATGGGAAATCTGTGGGATTTGATAAATAAGTTAAGATTCCTGATGAGTACCTTTCTCTCGCAGGTATTGTATTGGTTGGTGTGGGATATCCGGGAGCAACTGGACCGATAGAAGGAAAAGGCACTGATCCCATAAAACCTGGAGTAGCAGAGTAATAATAAGATACATCTCCACAAGTAAAGCCTGATTTATCATATGAGGAGATGCCATTATGCGATCTCCAGGCGCCATATCCATAGCCGTAATATTCTTCCGAAAATGTTGTACCAAAATACGTTAGAGCGTTGGCAGTTTGCCCTAATTCACAACCTAAAACGGCGGCAAGAGCGCAATTCCATAAAATCATATCATTCGAATAGTCCTTATTTCTTATGAAGGCGTTGTAGGGGCCGTTCGGTCCATGTACATTATCTGCCTCAATTATGTAGACATAATTATATTCATAAAGATTCGAGTAAGAATATTTTCCGTGTAAACACAGATCGCCATCGGAATATGGAATTCCATTCCATGTCGCAGATGGATTAAATGAGTAATTAAAAGCAATCACATTGCTATTAGCGCCGCCAACGATTCCCATAGAATGCCTTAAGGTGTGAAAAATATTATTTTCTATCAAACAATTTGTACTAGCGGCTTCTAGCACAACTCCGTATCCATACGAATGTTCACCGTAATTGTTAGCATGGTGTATGTAACATCCGCTCACTTCAATATGCGAGCTGCGAAGGATATCTATATGATGCCTGCACGTGTTCCACAGGTGCACGCCTTTGACCCAACAATTAACTGCATATTGAAAATAAATATTTGTACCTTTATCGTATTGACCATCTGTTCCCGATCCTGTATCTTTTCTTTTGATTGTCAAATCTTCAATCCCAACATTCGTAATTGGGTTTAGGACTATAACTTCCAGAGTGTTAGAGGTTAAATAGTTTTTGGATGCCTCGTCCTTTATGTTAAAAATGCCGCCCGATGGATCGGGCGGAACAATTTGAGTAACTTGTCCGATATCATAACCGCTTTCATAAGGAACTTCAAAATCTCGTTCATGAAAAAGAACCCAGTCATTGACAGCACCTGAAAATGTGCTGGATGTAAAGGATAACGCCTTTTTATCCATATTGTTGTTTATTGCGGCTATACTTGTCGTAGTTCCTTGAATGTCAAAACATTTGCCATCGTGTCCGACGGTAAATTCAAGAACCGTTGCATTGGGGCTCCGGCGCCCCGGAAAATTATATTGCTTTGCGACGAGGTCCGGCGCAGAACAATGGGCGATGCGATTTGATACACACCTCCCGGGAAGAAAATCATAGTAACTCCGTTATTGCCCACTGCTGCCTGGATAGCATTACTAATTTGCGCGTCAACATTTCCCCCCGGTGATATTATCTCTAAAAAATCAGCCTCGGCAGGTGTGACAGGTGTTAAGCCATTTGCCCTTGTCTCCGGTAACAACCCGGAATGATTCCACGTTGTTTGATAAAGAGTGTCTATTTTCCCTCCGTTTGAAGGTATTTGTGCTCTACTTGATGAAATAAGCAAGCTAAACACAAAAATAAGCAGTAATGTGCTGTGTGTTTTCATGGCGTTCTCTCCTGGTATTGTTTAATTAATTCTGTACCCTAATAAAATGCTAAAAGCGTACATTTTTTCATCAATGACTAAATTCCCAACATTATATATGCGGTTAAATGGGTAAGAGTAGAGAAATTCAAGATCAAAATGGTGAAACCTCGTTCCTAATCCGATATTTAGGGAAAACCCCGAATTTCTCCTGATTGTCCTGCTTTCGTTTCCGTACTCAAACCTTGTGCTGAAGGGATAGCTTTTTATCTTATCCCGGAGAAATACTTTCCGTTTTATTAAATGTTCAAACCCTCCGCTGTAAATACATAGATTGAATTGCGGACCAGATTCCAGATATAAAGACAAGCTTTTGCTGAAGTCAAGCTTGTATCTCAAATAAAAAGGAATTCCAATGTAGGCTACTCTATAGCTAATGTTAATATGTCTTACTATAATGCGAAGGGGCCAAATATCTTCTTGCTGCCGAGTTTCATTCAGCAATGTCCCATAATGAATCAATACCAATGCAGCGCTGGAAAGATATAGATGTTCATTCAATTGCCATCCTTTTTCAAGGCCATAAACCAACCCTGGTGTAGCTTCATTTTCAGATTTGCCCAAATAAGAGTAATTTACTCCCACTTTATGCTCCCAATAATTTTGGGCACTACTTTCCTGAATTTGTAATAAAACGAATGCTAAAAGAACAAATGCGGCTTTCATTTTTTTCTCCTCAGAACAATTTGTTGTTTGCATTATTATTAGTTTTCACGGCGGCACGCCGCTCTTGAAAATAGCATATTTTCTTTCACATAGCAAATCAAAAAAAGTGCATTCTCGCAAGGAATAACAATGCAATATGATGCGGCAAAAGCAAACACAACTTTGCCTGCCGGCCGCAGAAAAAGCAAAAAGTGAGCCAATGGAAACGAGTAGAAACAGAATGACCTCTCATTTGTAATGATTTTTACATACGAGGTCGTGCGAGGTGG
>JAACEJ010000288.1 GCA_011682565.1 Actinomycetota bacterium
CGTGGCTCAATAATCTGTCGGTGGAGATTATATGGACTCCATGATTAAGTATTTATTATGACGATTAAAGCACCTGCGAAAATCGGTGTTAAAGCAACAATAGAAAAAAAGACAAATGTAACTTACGATAACAATAATATGGAAACAAGCATCAACAAAGCGCTGCAATATTTGAATGGCCGGCTGAATGATGTAAAGAAAGCGCTCATTGCTGCAAAGGAAAAAGAACTGGTCGGCAGGTATAATGTGAACGTTACCGTAGAAGGCAGGCCGGAAGAAGATATTGCCAAAACAGGCATTGATATTTACAAACAAATCGAGGCAAGCTATTCTAAAGTGGAACAGTTTATACGCGAAACACAAGTGATGAACAGTATGCTTGTTTCTGATAAGACCGGCAGTGGACAGGATATTTACCGCCATGTGGAAAAAATCTGGCTGTACTCTGTGGCGGGGAATAATGACAATTTTCTTCTCACTGTTGTAGCAAAATTTAAAATTTCAGCATTAAAACCAAGTGTGGCCAAAGGTGAAAGCATATCACGGTCACAATATTCGGACATGATTTATATTAGCGCCGGTACATTTAAAATGGGCAGCAACAACGGCGATAATGATGAAAAACCGGTTCACAAAGTTTATGTGAATAATTTTTACATGGATAAATACGAAACGACCAATGGGCAATATTGCAAGTTCCTGAATGAAAAGGGGTATCAAAGTGAAGACGGCGCCACCTGGCTGGATATAAAAAGTGAATACTGCAAAATCGTGAAACAGGGGGGTAGATATGTACCTGTGAGCGGCTATGCCAACCATCCTGTTATTAAGGTGACCTGGTACGGCGCCCGCGCTTATGCCGGCTGGGCCGGCAAACGGCTGCCAACGGAAGCCGAGTGGGAATATGCTGCACGTGGCGGCAACAAAAGCAAGGGCTATAAATACAGCGGCAGTAATAATGCTGATTTGGTGGCTTGGTACATATCTAATTCCGGCAGCAAGACCCATCCGGTGGCAACGAAAAAGCCCAACGAAATAGGGATTTATGATATGAGCGGCAATGTATGGGAATGGTGTGCGGATTGGTATGATGACAATTATTACAGTAAAAGCCCGTATGAAAACCCGACAGGTCCTTCAAATGGCAAATATCGTGTGTTGTGCGGCGGTTCATGGATCAACGATAGAAGCTACGTGCGCTGTTCGGTCCGTCACAGCTACTATCCGGCAGATAGCAATTACGGTATCGGGTTTCGTTGTGCCCGTTAGTCTTTAGTTGTCTGTTTTTTTGGCTTTGGGCTTTGGTAACTTGAGCTTTGGAAGCTTGAATTTTGGGGGTCTGGGGCGAAGCCCTATCGAAATTTTTTCTTAAAATGAACACTAGCTGTTATTTCATTTATGAAAACTGTTAATAACATTTTTTCACAAATAGCTGAATTGAAAAACTTGTACACTGCCTTTAAAAAGGCAGCCAAAGGTAAGCAGTGGAAACCGTATGTCGATTATTTTAAGGTAAATCTGGAAAAAGAGTTAATTCAATTGCAACACGATTTGCAATTGAAAATATATCAGCCGGGCCAATATCATAATTTTTATGTTTCAGAACCCAAACGGAGATTAATTTCAGCAGCGCCATTTAGAGATCGTGTTGTGCATCCGGCGTAAGTCGAATCTCACCCCTCTGCTCTTTTCGATATGTATATTTTATCCCTAATCTCTAAAACTTTTCCTGCCGGAACGATGATTAAAATATTTCCATCTCCAACCAATTTGACATGTCCCGAAAATTTCAATGTGCCTCGGGGACTGGTTTCATTTTCAACAAAATCAATGCAAAGCGTTCCGCGAAAATCATCGACGTCCATAAATGCATCTGCAAAAATTTCGAAAAATTCTTTGGTATTTAACAAATCGGGATCAATAAAGTTGCCGGAAAGAGTTGGATACTTTTTTCGCGCATCCCGATCTGTAATGATGACCGGGAATTCGCCATAAGGCATTTGCAGCATTTTGCTTTTAAAAAGGGACGAGTGGAAAGCAAAAAGGTCGTCACGCTTGCGAATTGCAATATGGATCCAATGTTGATATTTGGCATCTTTCGGTCCCAAAATATGAATGGATGCGTTGGGATCGAACAGTGAGGAACCGTCTTTTTGCTGGTGCGTTGTCATTGCTGTAGCAAGCGACGCTTCGAAGATAAAATCCGTTGCGCCCGGCTTCTTTTTTTCCTTAAGAACCATCGGCAAAACATCGAGATGATCTTGAACATCGTCGACAAGACCGACGGCGACGTTTGTGTTATAGCCGCCCTTTATTTTTCTGAGGCGTTCGATATCGGCGCCGCTCTTTCCGGCAAGCTCGGCTTCAAAAATCTGCGAAAACCGCTTGCCGCTTTGTTTGTGTCTCAGCAAAAAGCCAAAGCCGCCTTTGCGCAGATTTTCCCAAACCAAAAAAAAGGCGATACGTAGATTTTTAAAATCAGGATGATGTTTCAGGGTCTCCATTTCTTCCAGCGCCCGGACAAAATGCGCTGCGCCCCAGTTAAAAATAACCGAATTATCGCCATTGCTGAAAATGAAATATTTTAAATCATTGTCGCGCACAAGCCTGCGGATTTGATCATTTTTAAAACAGTATTTAAAGCCGTGGCCATGTCCGCCGGGGTAGCCGCCCTGTACGCCGGAAATATCAAGACGAGCCGTGCTGTGATCGTAGGAAACTGCCGGAAGCATGGGCTGCGGAATGACAACAATGTTGAGGTCTTTTATCGCATCAAGTCTTTCGTGCAAATATTGTTCTATGGCCTGAAAAGTTTTGGCGTTGGCAATAATCGCCACATTGCGAATGCCGCAGTGATAGGCATGCAGAATGACGCTTTCTGCATTTGAAATGTATTTTTGAGAATTATATTTTTTGGCGGCAAACCCTCGCGGAATAATGTGGCTTACGCCATGTTTATCGAAAATATCATAAAGCCGGGGAGCATAAAATTTTTTCGCAAACTCCGTGTCATTCTTTTGCAGACCTCGATAGAATGTCGTATCGATACCTCCCAGTGCAGAAATAAACAGGGTTTTGTTACAGACGAGCGCATCTTTAGAATTCGATTTTGGCAGGACGCGGGAAGGCAGGTTTGCCAG
Source organism: Actinomycetota bacterium (assembly GCA_011682565.1). Lineage (GTDB taxonomy): Bacteria > Zhuqueibacterota > Zhuqueibacteria > Residuimicrobiales > Krinioviventaceae > Hydrothermomicrobium. Next base: position 3,141 of record JAACEJ010000288.1, read on the forward strand.
CATCCGAACGCTTGCTGCTTTTTTCGCATTTTCGGCGGTGATTGATTCGACAGTATAGTTTTTAATGTCGGAATAAGGATTGACCAAATTTTCCGCATAACCGTCGATGAGCAATTGCATATATTTTACCCATTCTTCGGCAAGCGATACATTAAAAGAATACCCCGGATTTATTTCGTGAATAATTTTATGGACGGCTTTTACTAACTGCTCACGGCCTGTTGAATCCTTGAGCAGATTCCTGACAAGAAAACTACTCCCCCCAAGATTTATTCTGATATTCCTGAAATCTATTTTTACACCTCCGATTTAATTTTTGCTGCGAGGATTTTTTAAAAAATAAAAATGTCCGTCCTCGGCGCCGACCAGCAAATCGGGTATGCCGTTTTTGTCCCAGTCCACTATTGTTGGACTGGTCGTGTGTCCGGCAAGAACGAGATCGCCGAGTTTGCCCATATCCTGAAAAACGAATTCACTGTCGTTGGCGGAAACATTGCGCAGAAAATTTACATTAACGCTGTTCACTAAAAGATCGATGCGTCCGTCGCCGTCCCAGTCCGTAAAACAGAATTTGCGTCGGCCACTGTGGCCGGCGCTGCGGGTGTTGAGTCGCAAAAGTCCCTCAGTTTTGTCTTTTAGACGCTGCTGACTGTCAGATCCTGAAGGACCTTGTGTGTGAAAAATGCGCTTTCCCGGTAAAAGTATCCGTTTATTGTTTTTCTTTGCGCGTTCAAAATATGCCAAATACCCTTCATGATCCAGCATAACCAGATCGTTCAGACCGTCTTTGTTGAGGTCAATAATGTAAGGCGTTGTACGCCACTGGGTGGCCAGTTCTTTGTCTTTGGGCTGCCACCAAAACCAGGCCGGTTTGGGCGTCTTTCCCTGCCACGCCACTTTAACCGGTTGCGCCGCGGTGAGTTGGGGTTTTTTGCGAGTACCTATATTTTTGTACCATACAACCTTACCCCAAATCGAATTGGCGAGGATATCCGCAAGTCCGTCGTTATTCCAGTCACCCACAGTCAGCGTGGTGTAGCCCCATTTGGCTTCGCACGGGCCCTGAATCGAACCGTTACTTCCGGCCTGTATGCGGATGGGTTTACCGTCAGCTTGCAAATATTTCGGCGCCGCCCACCTGGGAGGATTGCCGCCGTCAAGGTTTTCAATGAAACCAATATAGCCGGCCGTGTTACCGCAAATCAAGTCTGCATCGCCATCACCGTCCCAGTCAAAGCTGTACGGCGTCACAAGTGCACCAAATTTCAGATTGTTTGCTTTTTGCTGAAAAAACATTGGCGGCAGGAATTGCGGAATTCCATTGGATGACTGCCCGGTATTTTCAACAAATGCGACACGACCGTCTTCCTGACCAACAACAAGATCGACATCCCCGTCCTTGTCCCAGTCAAAGGCAATGGGGACGATCATTTCCAGGTCCATTCTAATCGGCTTTCCCTGGAAAGTAAGAAATTGACCCGCAGCATATTCCGGTGCAGTGCGGGAGCCGATGTTTTCAAAATAAGTAAATTTGTCGAGAAACTCGCCGCAAATGAGGTCAAGATCGCCGTCGTTATCATAGTCCGCAAAATTGGGAGAAGGCATACCGTAAACGTCAATCGGCTGTCCACCGGCCTGTATTTTTTCGGGCTTGGCGTATTGGGGAGAATCGGCGCTGCCGATATTTTTAATCAGAAAAACATAGCCGTGCAGCGGCCCGCACGTCCATTCCCCTTTGCTGTTAAAGGCGTTATCCCACCCGTAATCAGTCCAGTCGCCGACGCCGACAATGATATCCAAATCACCGTCGCCGTCATAATCACAATAGCGCCACTGATTGGCGCGTGTTTTGGGAAGGATATTTTTGACAGGATAGATTTTATCGGTTTGAGAAAAATTGTTTTTGCGAAAACCGACCAGTTCTTCCCCGGGAACGAGCAATCGAACCTTTCCGCCGGGATAGGATGGCTGGATGTTGCGGCGTCCTTTTGCGAGACGAACAGCGGTTTTGAAGATCGGCATTTTAATGTCGCCGTCTGTGTTTTCAAAAAAGTAGATGCCGTTATAAGGATGGTCGGTGCAGGAAACCAGCAAATCGTTGTCACCATCATTATCATAATCCATGGGAATCGGCCAGGCCCATAATCCGACGCCAAGATCAACCGTCAATCCAGGATTATTGAATTTTATTCGTTGAAAGTCGGAATGATTCGCTTGAGAAGAACAGGATAAAATTGCAGCAAAGATGATCGCTTGGGATGTTAGCAAGAACTTGTAAAA
>JAACEJ010000289.1 GCA_011682565.1 Actinomycetota bacterium
AAAGACAAAAAATAATTTCCTCAGGCAAAGCATTATTTTTTGCATGTTCAATGACAGCCTTTATCATTACATTTGCGCAGCGTTCAACAGGATATCCAAATATGCCAGTACTAATAGCAGGAAAAGCAATACTTTTCAAGCCGTATTTCTTAGCAAGCTGCAAAGCGGATAACGTTGCAGATTTAAGTTTATTGTCTTCATCGCCTGATCCCATAATTGGTCCTACAGCATGGATCACATATTCGGCTTTTAGCTTTCCACCTTTGGTAATTGCAGCATTGCCTGTTTTAACGATGCCTTTTTCGCGAATCCAATCATTACTTTCATTTTGGATAACCGCGCCACCCTTACGCGCAATGGCGCCGGCAACGCCCCCACCATGTGCAAGATGTTCGTTTGCGGCATTGACAATGGCCTCGGTTACCATTTCTGTAATGTCACCGTGTACCAGTTTAATTGTCGAATTCTTAACTTTTACCATGGACTTTGCTTCTTTAGAGAAAAAAGATTTTAGGTAAAAAATATAACAATTTTGTATTTGGTATGCAATAAAAAAGAAACTGCCCGATTTATTATACTTGCATTGAAACCACAAATGGCTTAACTTTTCTTCACCAATAAATTCATTTTACACTTTCATCAGTAATCAGAGCGCGCCAGAGGAATCATGATGAATACAAATGTTATGAACCGTTTGCAATCTATTGTTGGAAAAAATAACATCTACAGTTCCCAGGAAGACAGAATTGCCTACAGCTATGACGGTACTCCGGTACTGGAAGCATTGCCTGATGCCGCTGTAAGAGCGCATTCTGTTGAGGAAATATCACAAATCCTTAAATTGGCAAACGAAACCGGATTCTCAGTCATCCCGCGCGGCTCCGGAACGGGACTAAGCGGCGGCTCCATCCCAACAAAGGATTCCGTCATTTTGTTGATGAATCATTGGGATAAAATCGTTGAAATAGATCGGGAAAATCTGACGGCTCTTGTGCAACCCGGCGTTATAACCGCCGACTTGCATCATGCTGTCGAAAAAGTCGGCCTTTTTTATCCGCCTGATCCCGGAAGCATGACCATTTGCACCATTGGCGGCAACGTTGCAGAAAACGCCGGTGGGCTGCGCGGCTTGAAATATGGCGTAACAAAAAACTATGTAATGGGAATTGAGGCTGTACTGGCAAACGGAGATATTGTGAAGCTTGGCGGTAAAAATGTCAAAGACGTTTCCGGCTATAATTTAAAAGATTTTTTGGTTGGTTCCGAAGGAACGATCGCAATTTTTACACAGATACTTTTAAAACTGATTCCCAAGCCCAAAGCGCAAAAGACAATGCTGGCCTATTTTCAGAATATGACGAATGCAGCACAAACGGTTTCCGACATCATCGCAGCGCATATTATACCGGCTACGCTCGAATTTCTCGATCAGACAACCATCCAGTGTGTTGAAGATTTTGCCGGGATCGGCCTTCCTAAAAATATCGGAGCGCTACTGCTAATCGAAGTCGACGGTCATCCGGCCCAGGTTGAAGATGAAACAAAACAGATTATTCCCATCGCCAATAAAAACGGTGCGAGCGAGGTCAAGATAGCATCTACTGAAAAAGAAGCGGATGATTTGAAAACGGCGCGTCGCTCGGCATTTGCAGCACTTGCCAGAGCAAAGCCGACCACAATTTTGGAAGATGCCACAGTTCCGCGCAGCCAGTTGGCTCCAATGGTCGACAAGATTCAGAACATTGCAGAAAAATATCAAATCAGAATGGGCGTTTTCGGCCATGCAGGAGATGGAAACCTGCACCCTACGGCGCTTACAGATGAGCGCGATTCGGATGAAATGCATCGTGTCGAACAAGCTTTTGAAGAGATTTTCCGCGAAGCTCTTGAGCTCGGCGGAACCCTGACGGGTGAACATGGCGTCGGCCTTGCAAAAAAGCGATACCTGGAAGAATGGAGTTCTTCCGGCCAGAAAGAATTAATGCAAAAGTTAAAAAGGGCGTTGGATCCGAACAATGTCCTTAATCCGGGAAAGATTTTTGATGTGCAATTCTGATATAATTTCCTAGCCTGGCCAAGTCGGAAAAGAAATAGAAGAGAATTTAACGCTGAGGACGCCAGGATCGCATAGAAAAATTGAATTTTTAATAATAGACAATTAATTATCAGGTCTGATTAAAATACCGTAGCTGCCATTCCATGGACACAATCACACTCGCAAGAAATTAAAATGGAAAATAATAGATATGGGACTGTTATCTAATAAAAACACCGGATCAGAAACAAATCCGATAAATTACCAAAAAGCCGCTTTGGTAAATTTTCCAGGCAGCATCGAAATACCAAACGAAGAAACAATCATTAATTGTATTCATTGTGGAATGTGTCTTTCCGTCTGTCCGACCTACCAGCTTACCGGAATGGAAAAATCTTCTCCACGCGGCCGCATCAGGCTTATAAAAATTGTTGCCGAAGGAAATCTGGATTTAACGCCGAACTTTATTGACGAAATGGATTTCTGCCTCGACTGCCAGGCTTGCCAAACCGTTTGCCCCGCCGGAGTAAAGTTTGGTCAGCTTGTTGAGGCATCGCGTGACCAGATTGCTAACGTTGGAAAAGACCCGCAGCACTTTCGTAAACGTTTCTTTTTTCGATTTATATTTCCTTCCCATGCGCGCCTTAAAATTATTGCGGCTATGCTTCGTCTCTATCAAAAATTCCTGCAAAAGATTTTGCGTAAAATCGGTTTCTTCCATCTTTTGCCGAAAAAGCTGGGCAGAATGGACCAGCTTGCTCCAAAAATTTCGGATAAATTTTCAGATAAAATATTAAAAGAAGATATGAGGCCAAAGGGGGAAATTAAATATCGCGTTGGATTTTTAAAAGGCTGCCTGATGAATGTCATGTTTGCCGACATTAACAAAGATACGGTAGACGTGCTTCTGGAAAACGACTGCGAGGTCATTATGCCGAAAAATCAGGTTTGCTGCGGTTCACTGGCGGCACACAACGGCGACTTTAAAAGCGCCAAAAGTCTGGCCAAAAAGAATATCATTGCATTTCTGGCGCACGATCTCGATGCCATCGTCATCAATTCCGCCGGCTGCAGCGCATTTATGAAGGAATATGGAGAATTGTTGCAGGATGATCCCGAATATTCTGACAAGGCAAAAGAATTGAGCGCAAAAGTCAAAGATGTGCACGAATTTCTGGTAGAGATCGACTTTAAACAACCGAAATTTCCGGTTCAGAAAAAAATCACCTATCACGACGCCTGTCACCTGGCGCACAGTCAGCAAATTACGGACGAACCGCGCCGCATTCTTCAGGCTATTCCCGGCCTTGAAATTGTAGAACTGAATGAATCAACCATGTGCTGCGGCAGCGCCGGCATTTACAATATGGTTCGCTATGACGATTCGATGAAACTGTTAAAAAGAAAAGTGGATAACATCGTTGATACGCAGGCAGAAGTCGTGATTGCTGCGAATCCTGGGTGTGCCGGCCAAATTGAATACGGTTTGCGAAACCGGGAGATCGATATTAAAGTTATGAACCCGATGACGCTGCTTAAAATGAGTTACGGGTTGCCTCCCGCAGGGGAAACGGAATAGGCTGTTAAATTGTGCGATCATTTTTTTCTTTAAGCATCTGCTCACGCAGAAAATATTCTTCTTCCCAACAAAACCGCCGACGCTGAAGACCAACCATGCAGTGGAACAGGGTCGTAGCGTTCTCTTGGCAAACTTGTGTTACCGTCGACAACATTGTATTTTTCCCACAAGTTTCCGGTTTCGTTGTATGCACGAATTTGTAGTTGCAAAAATGCGTTCGCTATCCTGTTCGCTTCCTGATAATATCCATAAGCTGCAAGAGAATCGGCGACCATGATTTGCATGGGCGGCCAGCCACTGGGGTAATCCCACTGCAGCGCCGCAAATTCTTTATGCGGGCTATTATAGACTTTTGCTGTTTGCGTCAAGCCGAAAGGATATTCAAAGCGGTGGAGATTTTCTACTAATCCGGCTGCCTGTTCTTCGGAGGCCACGCCGGCCCACATTGTCCAATATGCGGCCAATGACCAATATGGCAGTTTTTCCTGTTTTTCGAATTGGTATTCAAAAAAGAAACCTTCCTCTTCACTCCAGCAAAGCTCACGTATTTTATTTGCCCGACGTTCGGCTTCATTCTGCCACTGGCCTGCTTCATCTTCCCAACCGATTTCCGCAGCCATCCATGCGAGAATTTTCGCATAACGGACGAGGGCGCAATTCGTTTGCAAAGGTACACATTTTCGTACATCGCCTGCAAAGATGGATGTAAAGTCGAGGACCTCGGCTTCTGCTGCCAATTCCGGGCGCAGCCGACCGGCGACATGAGCATCCGGCACTGTGGTTTTCAGCCCGGCAATATCCCTATTTGTGGCAAGTCCGGTGGGAGTCTGATGATGATCTGCCTGCCAATATTCGTTGTACTCTTTTTTAAGCAGAGGATAAGCTCTTGCCAGTAAATCGCGATCCCGGTGATGTTTAAAATAGAGTTCAATACTGGCTGGATGAAGCGGTGTTTGTGAACGCGTCAGATAATAGGTTCTGTTGCCGTTAAGAACCATACCAAAACGTTCAATAGAAAATAACTGGTTTAAAATGTGATTTTTGATTAAATCAAATCGTCCGTGTGCTGCCAGAGCGAGGTTAATAAAATAAATATCCCAACAATACATTTCCGGAAAAGCACTTTCACTGCCTCCACCGGATAAATATGGAAATGGCAGAAAAAGCAACGTTTTTGCATTTTGCTCACCCTCCTGCTCCTCCACACGTCGATGCTCCTCGTCGGCATACCAGATTTTATTTAAATTCGGATCGCATACTTGTTCTTCCCCGGCTTTTCGGATATCATCATCCCACCAACTTCGAATCTGAGCATCCAGTTTTTGCCATTGTTTTTGAAAATCTTTAGAGTTATTAGTGTATTTAGCCATGGATGAATGTTCCATTTTCAAATGGATGCTCCCGAAAAAGTCGGTTCTCTGATCAAGCACCGGAATCGCTAAACAATCTTTAGCGCCCCATAAACAGCCAGCCGGCGCACCCGGGCAAAATCTTTGGGCGTGCACACGCCCTCCCCTGTCGGGCTGGCCAGGGTATGGGAAAAATAGGCTTCTCCGGCTTTTGGCCCAAGTCCGGACAAACTTGTGCCGTTGACAACGACAATGTCCACATCCAGTTTCTGCGTGAATTGAGTAATGGTATCCAAATGGTTGGAATGGATAATGGCTGTGTGACCGTACTGATGCTCCGCTTCATAACATTTATCGATGCCTTCTTGTGCATCCTTCACGCGTACTATAGGCAAAAACGGCATCATTTGTTCGGTGTGGACAAAAGGATGGTTGAAATCGGTTTCCC
>JAACEJ010000290.1 GCA_011682565.1 Actinomycetota bacterium
GGGAAATCCACAAGTCCGGTTCTGTGAGGGGCATTGAAACTCCTCATTTTCAAAATGTACTTTAAATTTGGAGTCATATTATGTCTACTCGACAGCCAGCAAGAGTCTTGCTGTCATATCTTGTACCCGCTCTTGTCTTAACGACTTTGCTTTTTAGCAATTTCCTAAATCGAGTCGGGTTGCTGGAAAAATGGTTCATCGTTGATAACGAAATAAAAGTAACCGTGTCGCCAATGGCCACGTCCGTTCGCCAGAACGTCGAGAACATCCAACTCGGCCGGGAGAGCGAAGAGTGGTCCACCGACCCTGTGCCATCGGAACAGGAAACGGAATTTATGCGAACGGTACGCCAGGCTAATGAACGGGATGCCTTTGCCGACGTCATCCATTTAGCGCAACAGGAAATACAGGAGAATGCCGATAACGTTCAGGCTTTTGTTTATCTTGGTCTGGCTTATTTCAAAACAAAAGAAGTGAAAAGAGCATGGGATGCTTTTACCCGGCTGCTCCGGATCGATCCCGAGAACGCGCGCGCCCATTTTTATCTGGGACTCATTTCATCCTCGGCAAACAACCTGGTCGTAGCAAAGGACTATTACATGAAGGCCATCCAGTTGCAGCCAAACTATGCGGATGCTTATTATAATCTCGGCACGCTGTGGTTAAAAATGGGCGGCTATGCGGAGGCGACGAAATATTTGACCCGCGCCGCCGAACTGGATAATTCCGCCGGCGCTGCCAAAGTTTACTACAACCTGGGATTGACCTATCAAAAACTGAGAAAATCAAGAAAAGCGGCTCGTGCTTATCAAAAAGCCATCAAGCTTCAGCCCGATCTTTCGTCGGCATGGTACAACCTGGCCTTGCTGGAACTGCGTCAGAAAAAATTTGACCGGGCTGAAAGCAGATTCCTTAAATTGCTTCGGCTGGAGCCCGATAATGCCCAGGCGGTTTTTAATCTCGGCTTGCTGCATTATCAACAACAAAATTGGCAAAAAGCGGCCGATTATTTCAAGCAAGCCCTGCAAATAAATCCTTCTTACGGCAAAGCCGAGTACAATCTCGCCATGTCCTACGGCAATTTTGGCCGGCACAGGAAAGCACAACAAGTTTACCTTTCTTTGCTAAAGCGCCAGCCCGACAATGAGCAGAGGTGCGCATCAATCTGGCTATCGAATATCTGGAAACCGGCGCCGAAGCAAAAGCTCTGCAAGAGTACGACGCTGTATTAACACGCAGCAAGTCCGTCAAGGCCTATTACAATCGTGGTACTTATTATCTAAAAAAAGGCCGTCTGGCCGAAGCCGGGAGCGATTTTAAAAACGCTCTAAAGATCGAGTCCGACAATGTCGGCGCCCTGTACAATCTGGGTCTGACCTATCTGCGCCGGGAAGAATTCGAAAAAGCGGCTGTGAAATTCCGGCGTGTGCTGCAAATCGATTCCCAACACATCGAGTCGTTGTACAACCTGGGACTGGCCCAGCAACTTGCCGGCAAATTGGATGAAGCCAACAAAACCTTTACCCAATTGCTGACCATCAAAAAAGATTATCCGCAGGCGTGGTATAATCTCGGTCTTATTTACAGCAAAAAAGAGCAGTTTGACAAGGCGATTAACAGTTATCAAAAAGCCATCGAACTGAAAAAGGATTATTCCGAAGCGCACTTTAATCTGGCCAGGGCTTATGGCGCATTAAACCGAGGGGCTGAGGAGATCGAATCCTATCGCCGGGCTTTGCAATACAAACCGGACTATCCCGAGGCCCTGCTCAACCTGGGCGTCGCCTACTATCGGCAAAAAGAATGGAACAAGGCAATTCAGGATTTCGAAAAGGCAACAGCGCTGGACCGCAATTATGGAGAGGCTTATTTCAATCTGTCGCTGGCCTACAAGCAGATCGGCGAAATTGACAGGGCGCTGGATGCCGCCCAACATGTGATAAAGCTGGACAAGAAAAATGCGGCGGCTTACGACCAATTGGGCGTTTTGTATGCGGCGAAAAAAGATTACAAGTCGGCCATCAAAGCGTATAAAGAGGGTCTCGATCTGGATCCGGAGAACATCAAAATATTGTACAACCTGGCCATTGCTTATCGAAATGCCGATCAGGTTAACAATACCAGAGCGACATACGCCAGACTGATCGAGTTGCAACCCGATCACGAAAAGGCTCTTTACAATTTGGGCATATTTTATATGGATCAGGATGAGCTTGATCGCGCTGCGCAGGCGTTCGGGAATCTGCTAAAACTCAAGCCAGAACACGCCAGGGCGTTCTATAACCTGGGTCTCATCGCCTCGCGCCGGGGCAATTTTGAGCAGGCTGTCGCCCATTATCGTCGCGCTGTGGAATCCAGACCAAACTACAAAGGCGCCATGTATAACCTGGCCATTACTTACAAGCGGCTGAGGCAATACGAAGAAGCTATTGCTTTTTACCGGAAAGCCATCGATGTGGACCCCAAATATGAATCCGCTTATTTTGGCCTGGCCAAACTGTATGCCGATATGGGTGATTTTGATAATACCGTGGGAAAATATAAAAAATTGCTCCGTATCAATCCTGACAATTTAAAGGGATTGATTAATCTGGGGGTGATCAAGCTGAAGCAGAATAAATTTGACCAGGCAAAAGAAATGTTTCTGCGAGCGGACAGGATTCGCCCGGATTACTGGAAAACCCAATACAACCTGGCATTGATTGCGGTTGAGCAGAACGAGATGTCGGACGCTATTGCTTATCTCGATCGCACCATCGAGCTCAGCCCAAAATATCGTGCGGCGCAGGAATTGTTATCGAAACTGAATAATACTGGTACGAAAGGTGATGTTAATGCGATGTAATTTAAAATGTGATATGCTTGTTGTTTTTTTCGGTTTGCTTCTTGTTCAAGCGAGCGATTCTATTGGCCGGATACGCACCAAAACGCAGAAACTCGGTGTCAAAATCGGCACCGGCTACGATACCAATATTTTTCGTGTGTCGCAGGCGAGCGATTCGAATAGGGTGGAGGCGCCCAGGGAAACGATCGATGCCAATTTATCCTGGTGGATTTATTGGGACAGGAGAATCAAAACCTATCTGTCCACGTCAGGTCGTTATTCGAACTATCAGGGAAATTCTTTTGCCAATGAATGGGATTGGAAGGCAAAGGGTAAAACTTCTCTCGTGCTCATTCGCCGGCCCGGTGTCAAGTGGATGTTCGAGTTCAAGGCCGCCCGGAAAGATCAAATTTACACGGACAGAGCATTGGGCGCTGAGAACTTTTTGACACTCAACGGCAATGAGGCGGATCAGATTCCGTTGAAAGATTTGCTGGACCGTTTCTCTTTCCTGGTTGGAAGCGGCCTTGATATTGCTTTCAATCGATGGTCATCTCTGTCGCTGGAGTATTTTATGGAAAGCAACGATTATAAAAATATCGACAATCCGGTCTTGCAAAATACCTACTCGCTGGATAACACCGGAAGCGGTTTTGTTGTGGATTTCGTCGTCGAACCCACCAATTCGACTAAAATCAAACTGAGCTACGGATCGTCGGTACGAGCACAAGCTGGCTCGCAATCTGGCCCGCCAGGAATTTGCCGACCAACAGAGACGCTACTGGTTCGACAAGTACGGCCTGACCCTTTATTGGGATACGGATCGTTTTCGCGCAAGGCTTTCCGCCTCTACCCGATTCCGCGACGATAGTTTTGAAGGCTATTATAACTATGTTTATCGACACATTGGCGGCAATCTCGTTTTCGGCCTGCCGTTTGATATGACTCTATCCCTGGGGATGAAGAACGAATGGAAGGATTATGATAATCTGACTCTTGCCGGTCAGGTGCTTCAAAATCGCTATACGACCTTTGATTTCGGACTCGTTCTTCCCATATCATCGAATTTTGATTTCCTGGTCACTCTTATCCATGACCGCGAAAGATCGACCTATCAAAAATTTACTTATGACCGTAACATTATTCTGGGCGGTATTGTTTTTGGTCGGGGCAGGTATTAGAGTGAGCCTGTTGTTGCAATAAAATCGCGGTAAAGGATAATTTGGGTAAAAAGCGCCAAGCCGTACTTTACTCCCATTTCTCCAACTCTCCTTTAATATCTTCTCTCACAAATGTTCTTGCCGCCCGCACTTCCTCATCTGTCAGATATTTTTTATATGTCTGATTATCCCGGCCCACATCGAAGGGAGCAACGCGGGAAATAATATGTCAAGCCACCAATAGACCTTGTGCTTTGTCGGCGAGGCAATGATCCCCTTGTTCTTTCGCACATCCCTCATCATTTGATTGATGCAATCCTCAGCCGTGGGATATTTTTTGCATTCATGAGTAACTCGTAAATGACATCCGGGGTTTTAAAGAGTCCTGGAAGATAATTAGTGCAAAAACACACCTTTGATGTTTACGATTTTTACATTCTCTGCTTTTACTTTTAGCGGATAAACTTCAATCTTTTTATCTTCATCCAGCACAGCCTGCGGCTTGGGATTATTGTATTTCAAAGGGCTGGGTTGATCTTTAACGAGCGCATTTTTGAGTGATTCAGCATCCTGCGTGACCATGGCAATTTTTATGTTTTTGTATTGCAGGTGCTTTTTGATTGCTGCATTCACTTTATCCCGAGTCAGTGCTTTTATTTTATTGGGAAACATGTCCAGAAAATTTCCTTTCAGCCCATAAAAATAATCATCGAGGCGGTAGCCTAATCTGCCCATGGTCGCCGGGGCAAAATGCAGGTAATATTTGCCGAGAAACTTTTGCGTCAGTTCAAAATCTTTTTCGCTCAGGCCGTTATCTACAAGTTTTTGCAATTCCCGTATTGCGGCTCTCAATACAAATAAACGCGCATGGTTTTGCACGGGACGGATCCAAATCTGAAAGATTTGATGGTGTCGTCCGACATTGGGCGGTGGAAACTGGCGTACGTGTCCCATGGGGAATGCTTCAATATAGGAATAATCGCCGTAATTCAACCCGCGTTTTTCACGGATGACCTGGTAAAGGTGGCTGCTGGAATTTCGGTGTTCGCCCAGCCAGGAATTTGCCAGCCATATAGCCATAAAATCCGCATCGCCCCGTTGCAAATCAATCGGAAAACCAAAGCTGATGGCTGTGGAGCCGGTTTCCTTTTCCACTAATTCCACCTGCAGCCCGTCAATGATTTGCGGATTTATTTTGGGATGTTGGATGCCTGAAGATTTCGGTAATGTTTCAAGATCGTTTTTAACCTGCGCGGCCAAATGATTGGTTATTGCACCGCCCAGACCAATGGTCAAATTATCCCGGGTAAAATACTTTTTGTGGAACGCTTTTACATCGTCCACAGTCAGCTTTTTCACACTTTCAATCAAACCGGCTTCAGGATGGCCGTAAGCAGTGCCTTCGAAAACGAACTGGTTTAAAAC
>JAACEJ010000291.1 GCA_011682565.1 Actinomycetota bacterium
GTTAAAATTATACTTGTGTAGAAAAAACAGAGTGTTATGGTTTACGAAATTGTTTGGAAATTTCGAGTTTCTGGCATATCTATTGCCGAATTTTTTTTGATACAAAGATGAAAAATTATTTCATTTAAACAAGAAAGGACTCTTTCGGGAAAAGAACCGACACCAGTTTGAGGGATTTTAATATTTAACATTTGTAAAGTTTTGCAGGATTTTAATCCGCAGAATGAGAAAAATTTGCTAAATATATATATCTCTTGTAAGATTGGTTAATGGCCCGAAATAGTGACATCAAATTGAGAGTAACTGTGATCACCCAAACCGCAGCAAAAGTCATGCATCTCGTTTTCAGCTATTTGTTGGTAACATCGTGTTTGCTTTACGCACAAGAGACACAAAAGAAAAGTGAATATTTACTGGGAACAGCGGAAGCCCTTGAGATGGTTGTTCACGTGTGGGGCGATGTAAGGAATCCCGGTGAATATCGAGTCCCATACGATACGAATCTGCTCGAACTCATCTCAAAGGCTGGTGGTCCCGCACAATATGCAAATCTATCTAAAATTCGTCTGACACATGAATCTAAAAGTTGGCATCTTACAAAAGATGGTTTGAAAAAAATTATTTCTGAATCACGTGCCGGAAAAATTACTGAAGACAAACTCGAAGAGTCATTAAAATCGCATTTTGCAAATCGTGTTCTCGTATTTAATTTGGATAATTATTTAAAGACGTCTGAAACGCTGAGTCCGCCCCCGGTACTAAAACCCGGGGATGTGGTTTTTGTACCAAGGAACAGTTGGAGTAAATGGCGTGAATTTGTTCGTGTTGCCAATGAAGTCGCAGTGATCACGAGTATTTATGTTTGGTATTTGAGGGCGAAATAGTCTAATGATGAAATTTTCAGGAGAAAAATATTAAATGCAATCGGTCGAAAAAGAGCCACTCCCGGCTTCTTCTTTCATGAATATTCTTTTTCGGCGAGGTTGGTATATCGTCTTATGCCTCGTTGCTGTGTTGGTTCCGGTTACGATTTACAATCAGACCGCGACTTTAACATTTGAAGCTGTGTCGACGATTATTTATGAAGAACCCCATTTGCCGGTCAATGACCAACTTTCGAACGAAAGGCGCACAAAAGAGTCTCTTGTCAATCAGATTCAGGAGATCAATAGCCGCGCTGTTGCGCAGGAAGTTGCCAAGGCATTGCCGGAATATGTTAAGAAAAAACTACCCATACCGGAAAATCTTCCTCATGATTTTAATTACAATGCTTATTACGCCGCGTATATAAGAAGTAATCTTGATGCCGTGCCGGTGGCAGAGTCGGATGTTATAAAGATCAAAGCCCAAGCCAACGATGCGTTCACTGCAATGACAATTGCAAATACCGTTTGCGATGTCCTTTCAGCGCGGAATCTGCGCATTCGAAAAGAGGAGGTGAGTGGTGTCCGGGCACTTATTGAGGAACAGCAGAAAACCTATCGCCAAAAGTTGGAAAAAGCTGAAAGTGACTTGCGCAATTTCAAAGTAAAAAGCAATGTAACATCGTTGGATGAACAAGTTCGTGAAACTCTCAGCAGGGTCAGTCAAATAGATGTTGCTTACCAACAGGCAAAAGCGGAGCGCAAAAAAACTGAAGAACAACTACGCGCTATAAATAAAAAGATTTCCGAATCTCAGAAAAATCTTGTGCCATCCATTACGGATGTTTCCACTCAACTTGTTCGACAGATGAAGAACCAGTTGGTAAAAACCAGGGATCAATATACTCAGCTTCTTTTGCAAGGTGTGCCTGAAAATAATCCCAAGATGGTGCAGATGCGCGCGGATGTGGATCGCATTCGCGGGAATCTGACGGATGAGGCAAGGCGAATTGCAGAGGCGGATAATATCATTGATCCGCTCTCACAAATGTCGAAATTTTTTGGGCAAAAGGTCGACCTGGAATTGCAAGTCGAAACACTAAGATCGCAGGAGCAATCTCTGGCCAATGCGACCGCACAATATGAGAGGTCTTTGCGTCGCTTACCCGGAAAGGAATTTGAACTTGTACGCCTCACACGGGAGCGCGATCTCGCGAATAATATCTACACAATGCTGTCGCAGCAGCGCGAAGTGGCGCGAATTAACGAGGCTGAAAAGCGCGGCAGCCTTCGCGTTATTGACCGGGCATCTTTGCCCAAAAGTCCTGTGAGACCACGCAAAAGGCTAAATTTGGCGATTGGACTTTTGCTGGGTCTGACAATGGGGCTTGGATTGGCATTTTTTCTGGAATCGCTGGACACTTCGATTAAAACGCCGGAAGAAGTTGAAAAGAAAACCGGGCTAACCATTCTGGGTTCTATCCCCAGAATTCGAAAAAGTACCTTGCCGCAGGAAAAATCTGGAGAGTCGAAAAAACCTGTCCTGGGCGAACCTTCCAGGATTCTGATCACCTATTCCATGCCGGCTTCGCCGCCTTCTGAAGCTTATCGAACATTGCGGACAAATCTCCAGTTTTCAGATCTCGCAGAAGGCCTGCGAAGCGTTATTTTTACAAGTTCGGGGCCTCGCGAAGGCAAGTCTACAACCGTTTCAAATTTGGCTATTGCAACAGCGCAGATGGGACTTCGCACCCTTGTTATCGATGCTGATCTCCGACGGCCGACTATACATCATCTTTTTTCTTTGCACAGAGAACCCGGCCTGTCGGACATTCTTTTGCACTTTTATAACAATGGTGATTCCTACGTCCCGCAATCAAAGCAGCGAATTTCAGTGCAGAAAAATCTTGCACATAATGTTGATACGGCGCAAATAGACAATGCTCGCTTGAGTGAAGCCCCGGATCGTGCAAATCGTACCATTCAAAAGATGGCCTCGCTTGATTTGGCAATTACCGAAGCCGTACAACTCACGCCTATCAATAAACTTGAAGTCCTGACATGTGGTGTCTTGCCGTCGAATCCATCGGAGGTTTTGGCGAGTGAGACCATGAAGGACCTGTTAGCCCTTGTCAAACAAAGATACGAATTTGTAGTGATTGACGCACCACCGATCATCGCAGTGACGGATGCTGCTGTGCTGGCCCCGCATGTGGATGGGTTGGCGCTGATCATCGAGTCCGGTCGCAATGATAAAGAGATCATATTAAAGGCAAAAAACCTTCTTGACCGCGTGGGTGTGAATATTGTCGGCGCTATTTTAAATAATGTACACGAAAAGAATCTTTACGGCGATTACAATTATTATTATACATATTACGCCAAAGCCGGAGAAGAAAATGGCAAAAGGAAAAAGAGCCGGAAATCCAAAGGGTGATCTGGCAGCTTTTTGACGTGTCATTGTGAAGGAAATTTATAACAACCTGCACAATTTGTGCTCCTTATTGCACTGCCCTCAAGATAAATTCTACCAAGGAGTAAAAATTTGAGAGCGAGGAGGATATTGTGGCGGGATAATTTGCTGGAGTAAGGAATGCAACTAACTAATCTCAGAAGGAAATTCCTTGCGAGTGGAACACGGTTCCTCGACATTATTGTAATGACTTGTACGTTTGTTTTTTCCCTCTATATGTACGCTCCTGAAGAATACTATCCCCCGCATTTTATTGATTTTCTCTCCTATAAAATAAAGCTTGTCAACATTATTGCCTATATTTTTCTGGTCATTGCCTGGAATCGTCTTTTTGCCTTTTTCGGGTTGTACGAAGTTCGCAGATTTGGCAATATTTTTCGTGAGTGGTTCGACATCATCAAGGCGATTTCCATTGGTGTTCTACTCGTTGCGGCTGTCGGCTCTTTATTTGGGCGCGGCAATGTCAACAACGAGGTTTTGTTGACTTTTTGGGGAACCAGCGTAATGATGACCATGCTTACGCGGGCGTGGCTTCGGGTTTATCTTGCGTTTCTCCGGCATCGGGGGCGCAATCTTCGATTTGTAGTTTTTGTAGGCAGTAATGATCGCGCCATACATTTGGCTCAAAAAGTGATGGGCCGGGAAGAATTGGGCTTTCGTCTGCTGGGTTTTGTTGATAATAATTTTGACTATGGTAAAAATGTCATTCCAAAAGAAAAACGATTATGCTCGTTGGATGATTTTCCGGAATTCCTTGAAAATAACGTTGTTGATGAAGTATTTATTGTTTTGCCCATTAATTCATTTTATGAGGAAACAAAAAGGATCATTAATCTCTGTGAAGAGTTGGGAATTGTTTGCCGCGTGCCATCCAACTGGTTTGAATTTCATACGGCAAAGGCATCAGCTTTTGATCTGGATGGAATTCCAATCCTCACGGTTTACACAGGATCCTATCATCAGTTGGAATATTTGTGGATGAAGCGACTGATCGACATCGTTCTGGCAAGTGCTGCGTTGATCGTGCTTTCTCCGGTGATTCTTATTGCTGCCATTCTCATAAAAATGACTTCGGATGGGCCCGTCTTTTTCAGTCAGGACCGCATTGGCTACAATCGGAGAAGATTCAAGATGATAAAGTTCCGAACTATGGTTAATAATGCGGAAGAACTGCAAAAGTATCTTGAACACATGAACGAGGCGGATGGTGCTGCTTTCAAGATTTCCGACGATCCGCGGATTACTAAAATCGGACACTGGCTGCGCAAAACAAGCATCGATGAATTGCCTCAATTGGTCAATGTATTAAAGGGCGATATGAGTTTAGTCGGGCCGAGACCGTTGCCCGTGCGGGATGTGAAAGAAATTGATGAAAGATGGCAAAAGCGTCGGTTTAGCATGCGCCCCGGCCTGACATGTCTCTGGCAAATTAATGGGCGCAATCGAGTGTTATTTCGGGATTGGATGAGACTTGATCTGGAATATATTGACAGATGGTCCATCAAATTGGATTTTGAGATTCTGGTAAAAACAATCCCGGCGGTGTTGAGAGCGACGGGTAAATAAAATATTATTTCTGCTTTAGCTTGCTGATTTGTATTGCGTATTACTCCATCCGGGCAGTGTCATCCGTGTTTCATCATCTTATACTTTAGCGATAGAATAGGGAGATAGAATGGCCGTATTTGTTTCGGTCGTCATGCCTTGTTTGAATGAAAGCGAAACTTTGGGGATTTGCATTAACAAGGCGAAAAACACCATGGAAAAACTTGGCATCGAGGGCGAGGTCGTTGTCGCAGATAATGGCTCGACCGATGGCTCAGTTGAGATCGCCGAATCATTGGGTGCGCGCGTGGTGCATGAGCCGGAGAAGGGGTATGGAAATGCCTACCGAGCCGGGGTCGCTGCGGCACAAGGAGAATATATCGTCATTGGTGATTCGGACGATTCTTATGACTTTAACGACATTGGCCGGTTTATCGAACCACTGGAAAACGGAGCTGATTTTGTCATGGGAACGCGCCTCAAAGGTGAAATTGAAAGGGGCGCCATGCCATGGCTGCACAGATATA
>JAACEJ010000292.1 GCA_011682565.1 Actinomycetota bacterium
GTGATTGCCGAGGGAGTTGAAACGGAAAATCAACTTATACAGCTTAAAGCTATGGAATGCGAATATGTGCAGGGTTTTCTCTTCTCCGAGCCGTTAGATAACAAAAGGATAATAAATTTGTTGCTGCAGGGAAAATTTGATTTTGAAACCCGCTTGACCCATTCTTCAAATTTTTGTAATAGTTCACTTTTCAAAAATTAACCATTCAAAAAGACATTCTGACATTCCAATTCCAAAACATCTTGTGACCTTGCAAGAAAAATCATTTGACAGAAAGGAGGATGCAGCTTAAAATGAGCTATCGAGTCCTTTTGCAGAATAAAGAAGGAGTTATCCATGAAACCAGCTAACCCGCATATCCTGACGATAAATGGCGGCTCGTCGAGTATCAAGTCCGCACTGTTCAAAGCCGATGATTTGCTCCGACAAATTTTTACAGGCGGGATTGAGCGGATTGGTCTGCCGGAGGAGATACTGTTGATCGAGGCGTTTCATAGCCGATTTCCCGATCTGCCTCAAGTGGCGTGTTTTGATACTGCTTTTCACCATAACCTGCCGCGCGTGGCCCGGTTGTTGCCGATAATGAGGAATGGATGACCGCAGCAGCTATGGAAAGGAGATCAGAATGACAACTGCTTCAAGTCTTGACCCGGCGCAATTGGATGAACTGGCGATCAACACGGTTCGTTTCCTGGCTGTGGACGCCATTGAAAAGGCCGGCAGCGGCCACCCCGGTTTGCCACTCGGCGCTGCGCCGATGGCCTATGTATTGTGGATGCGGTTTCTTCAGCACAATCCGGCCAATCCGCATTGGTTCAATCGGGACAGGTTTGTCCTGTCGGCCGGACACGGTTCGATGTTGCTATACAGTTTGCTGCATTTGACGGGCTACGATTTACCGCTGGAACAAATCAAACAATTCCGCCAATGGGGCAGCAAGTCCCCCGGACACCCGGAGCGCGGACTAGTGCCGGGTGTTGAGACCACGACCGGTCCCCTCGGCCAGGGATTCGCCAATAGCGTCGGCATGGCGATTGCTGAAGCTTACCTTGCGGCACACTACAACCGGCCGGGACACCGGATCGTCGATCATTTCACTTATGCGCTGGCCGGCGACGGCGATTTAATGGAAGGAGTTTTGTCTGAGGCTGCGTCGTTTGCCGGACATTTGAAACTCGGCAAACTGATTACCCTCTACGATGACAACCATATCACACTTTCCGCTTCCACCCACATCACATTCACGGAAGACCGTGCCAGGCGTTTCAAAGCGTATGGCTGGCACACGCAGACGGTTGAGAACGGAAATGATCCTGAAGCGATTGACCGCGCGATACGTGCGGCACAAGCCGAGAGAGAACGTCCCTCGTTGATTCTCGTGCGTACGCATATCGGCTATGGCTCGCCGCACAAGCAGGACACTTTTGCAGCACACGGCTCGCCCCTCGGCAAAGAAGAAGTGAGTTTGACAAAGGCGGCGATGGGCTGGCCGCTCGAACCGGCGTTTTACATTCCGGATAAAGCGCTTGCGCATTTCCGTCTCGCACTTGAAAACGGCAGACAGGCCGAAGCGGAATGGGATGTGAGATTCTCGGAGTACGCAAAAGCTTTTCCCGGCCTTGCCAAAGAATTTCAGCAGGGGATGTCCGGCGAATTGCCTCAAGGCTGGAACGCGGACATCCCGGTCTTTCCGGCTGACCTGAAAGGTATGGCAACCCGCGCCGCGTCAGGCAAAGTATTGAACGCGATTGCTCAGAAACTTCCCGCGTTGATCGGCGGGTCCGCAGATTTAGATCCGTCTACCAGGACAGCGCTTGAAGCAATGGGGGATTTCGAAAATCCACGCGATGAGACCGGCAACCTTCAGGGATCAACGGGTGGCGGTTGGAGTTATGCGGGACGCAACCTGCACTTTGGTGTTCGTGAGCATGCGATGGGATCAATAGCGAATGGTCTGGCGGTGCATGGCGGCATTATTCCATTCACAGCGACGTTTCTCATTTTCTCGGACTACATGCGGCCGCCGATTCGACTGGCGGCTCTTATGAAACTGGGTGTGATCTTCGTTTTCACCCACGACAGCATCGCTGTCGGCGAAGATGGCCCGACACATCAGCCGGTTGAGCAATTGGTCTCACTGCGCGCGATCCCGAACTTGCTCGTCCTCCGCCCATGCGATGCGAATGAGACGGCGGTGGCCTGGCGCGTTGCTATTCAGACCCGGAACCAGCCGGTCGCACTTATCCTGACACGGCAGGACGTGCCCACTATTGACCGCACCAGGTTTGCCGCCGCAGATGGTTTGCGCCGCGGTGCGTATGTCCTGGCCGATGCTCCCAATGGCAAACCGGACATCATTTTAATCGCCACCGGCTCGGAAGTCAGCTTGATTGTTGCGGCCTGCCGGAAATTGATTGAAAACAAGATCAATGTTCGGATCGTATCCATGCCGAGCTGGGAATTGTTTGATGCCCAGGCCGGAAGTTATCGCAACTCGGTTTTCCCTCCATCAATACGAGTGCGACTTGCCGTTGAAGCGGGCGCGACTCAAGGCTGGTGCAAGTATGTGGGAGACGGGGGGGATGTTATTGGAGTGGACCGTTTTGGAGCATCCGCCCCGGGAAAGGTCATGATGAGCGGATATGGTTTCACTGTTGAGAATATATGCAAACGTGCCTTGGAGTTAGTAAACTGATTCTGTCCACTCCATCCCGGTAAGGGAATAAAAATTCCCTTACCGTCACCAATCGTTAGTTTTTACACACTCCATTGCAAGACTTCTTTTTTTTGATATAATCAGTATTATTAATAAACTCATAATAAAATCGATTAAAGCAGGAATGGCTGGATAAAGGAGGTCTTCAAATGAAACCTGATTCACCATTCTATGAACATACTCTAAAAATACTGAAGCAATCAGAGTTATTCGGCAGTCTTGAGGAAGACGTTATCCGGGACATGTTGCTTATGTTTCGAAGGGAAACATGGCGAAGGAAGTCCTTAGTGATGGATCCGGAGCAGACGCTTAAGCATTTTTTTGTGATAATATCAGGACGTGTGAAAGTTACACGTATTAATTCCGATACAGGCAGGGAGTTTACTATTTGTCTGCTGGGACCCGGAGCTGCCTTTGATGTGCTGCCGCTCCTTGACGGTAAAAAACATGATGTGTCATTTATTGCACTGGATAATATTGAGGCATTATCAACTCCATTTCGTACAGCACATGACTGGATAAAAAGCAACCCCTGTTTTAACAGCACATTTCTCCCTTATGTTGGTAAACAAATGAGGCAGATTACTAATCTCACATTTGATCTGGCGCTCCATGATACAGGCACCCGCTTAATGAAACTTTTCCTCCGGCATACTGTTCAGGACAATCCCCATCCGAGGCTGAAACTAATCAATGATCTTTCCAATGAAGAATTTGCCGGCATGATCGGGTCTGTAAGAGTGGTTGTAAACAGGTATATGCAAGAGCTTAAAGAAGAAGGAATTATTGATGCCCACAGGGGCAGCCTGGAGGTCACGGACCTGCACGCACTGGTGGAGAAGATTGAACATCATGTGGGCTTACATATAAGGAATAAAAGGAATACTATATAGGTAAGGTCATAACTTTAAATATAGGGATAATAAGTTTTCAGGTCAATTACCTCTTTTGACCATTTCCCGGGGTCTTTAAGATAACCATTTTCATCAAGCTCAAACTCAACGCCTTTGAATTGTGCAATCGGCATTTTCTCCTCCTTTTGAATTTATTAATAGCGACAATTGAATGTGTTCTAATGATCTTATTCTGCGAACAACTTGTCAAGAGGTATCCTGTAAGCCGCAAGCCGCCATGGCAGGAAACTTTATAAATTCATTAGTATTTTTTAATAGACATGTTAATCTTTTTTATGCTTAAATATCACCAACCGATTTTATAAAAAATCAGCCCCTTTTATAAGGAGGAGAGATGAAGAATTTTAAAAGTATATTTCTTGGTTTATTTGTCATAACTTTTTCCCTGTTTTTTGTTCTTATTATTAATACGAACGCATTTTCAGTTGATACGTGTGTAGATTGCCACAAAGACAAAAAATTTCGCGTTCAGGACAAAAAAGTGTTTGATTATTTCAATAAGTGGAAAGGTTCTGTCCATGATATAGCAGGTGTCACCTGTGTAGATTGCCACGGCGGCGATCCTTCTAAAGCAAAAAAAGAGCAGGCTCACCCAAAAAATTTGTCACCTGCCGATGCATCCAGCATGGTGTATTATAAAAATATCCCGGAAACCTGCGGGAAATGCCATGAAGCAGTATATGTTAATTTTGTTAAGAGCGATCATTATAAGGTGTTGAAGGAAACAGGCAGAGGTCCTGTATGTACAACCTGCCATGGCTCTCTTGTTACGAATGTTTACTATACATCGATTGTTTTGAGTACTTGTATAAGCTGTCATAACCAGCAGAATCAAAACCATCCGGAGGTAATTAACACTGCGGAGCAGATCCTGCACAGGCTGAATGTATCACAGGGATATATGAAATGGACATCAATACATTATAAGAAAAAATCCGGTGAATTGATAAAATTAAATTCCCTGTATCAAAAAATTGCAAACTCCTGGCATCAATTTAATTTTGCAACTACAGAAAAGGATTCCAATAAATTGTTATCTGAAGTAAAGGCCCTTTTTCACGAAGCTTATAAAGGCAAGAAAAAATAGTTGAAATTGAACGGGAGTATTGCATAACCACTGCTTCAGTTCGTTTTGAAAATTATTCTGGATTTTTAATTGTACAGATAAGTTTCAACAGTACGATCGCCGCAGCTTTCGCCTGCCGAAAGAGGTCCGGGCAGATAAGGCACAGGCGAAATTCAAAGATGGTGTTCTTGAGATAAAAATCCCTGAAACAGAAGAGGCAAAGAAGAGGAAAAAGAAATTGAATATTGAATAAGATAAAGAGATGCCCGTCTATGCTGACGGGCATCTCTTTTCCAGTTTGAGTGAATTAAAAAGAACGATTAAAAAAGTAATTGAAGCTGGAAATTAGAGGCCTGAGTATGTTCCGCTATATTGTTTTTATAATCTTGTTTCTTCATCTTATTCCGGCGCTGGCTGTTCAGGCGGAAACCTCTGAGCATAAACTGCAGGTAGTGGTCACAATTCCTGTACTTGCTGATTTTGTGCGCAATATCGGAGAAAATATTGTCTCAGTTAATTCTATTATTTCAGGTCTTGAAAATCCCCATACCTATGAACCGAAAGGCAGTGATGTGAAATCTCTTGCAAAAGCAGGCCTTTTTGTACAGGTGGGGCTGGGCCTTGAGACATGGTCGGACAAGTTAGTAAGAAATTCAGGGAATCCTCAGCTCATTCAGGTGACTGCATCCCGGAATTGCGCAGTAATTA
>JAACEJ010000293.1 GCA_011682565.1 Actinomycetota bacterium
GATAGAGCGGGGGCATGGCCATATACATGTGACCGTTTGTAATAAGTTCCGGCATTTTCCGGTAAAAGAAGGTAAGAAGCAGTGTGCGAATATGGCTTCCATCCACATCGGCATCCGTCATGATGATAATTTTATGGTACCGTAATTTTTCAATATCAAAATCTGTGGGGCTTTTTGGTACGTCTTCTTCATCGTTACCACCAAAACCAGCGCCCAGAGCAGTAATAATAGACTGGATTTCATTGTTGTTTAACAATTTATCAATTCTTGCTTTTTCGGCATTGATAACCTTACCGCGCAAGGGTAATATCGCCTGAAATCGTCGATCGCGTCCCTGTTTAGCAGACCCGCCGGCAGAGTCACCCTCAACCAGATAAAGTTCGCAAAGAGCTGGGTCGCGATTAGAGCAGTCGGCAAGTTTTCCCGGCAAAGCAGTATTCCCTAAAGCTGTTTTCCGTCGTATAAGTTCACGTGCTTTTCTGGCCGCATTTCGACTACGCGCTGCCAGTAATGCTTTTTCGATAATTCTTTTACCCACGGACGGGTGTTGTTCCAGAAACTCCAAAAGCCCTTCGTAAACAATGGCGTCAACGATACCCTTTACATCGCCATTTCCAAGCTTTGTTTTGGTTTGTCCCTCAAATTGGGGCTCGGATACCTTCACGGAGAGAATGGCTGTTAATCCTTCGCGGTAATCTTCTCCGGTAAGCGTTATTTTGTCGTTTTTTGTGGACTTAATAAGGTTATTCTTGGCAGCATAATTATTCAATCCGCGCGTGAGAGCCGACCTGAAACCGGATAAATGTGTTCCGCCTTCAATCGTATTGATATTATTTACAAAGGTGAGAATATTGTCATTATAGCTTGCGGAATATCGTAGCGCAACATCAACCGGCACCTCGCCATCTTCTTTAATAACAGTTATAATTTTATCGTGAAGTGGTTGATTGTTTGCGTCAAGGTACTTCACGAAATCGCTAAGTCCGCCTTCATAACTAAAGACGTCTATGCGCGGTTCTTCCAACCGCTCATCTTTGATGATAATTTCAAGATTACGGTTTAGATAGGCTAACTCGCGAAGACGTTCAGTAATAATATCATATTCGATTTTAATAATACTAAATATTTCCGGATCGGGAAAAAAGGTGATTCTGGTTCCCGTTTCTCTCGATTTTCCGACCACCTCCAGCTTTGATTTCGTGATACCGTGTTCGTACCGTTGTCGATAAATCTTTTTATCGCGCTTAACCTCGGCAATCAAATGTGCTGAAAGCGCATTCACCACAGAAACGCCAACACCATGAAGTCCGCCGGATACTTTATAGCTGCCTTTATCGAATTTTCCGCCGGCGTGGAGGACGGTCATTACGACTTCCAGGGCTGGCTTTTTTTCAACTTTATGCATATCAACGGGAATACCGCGGCCGTTGTCTTCAACGGTTACCGACCCATCCTTGTTGAGCGTAACAATGATTTTTGAACAGTGTCCCGCTAATGCTTCGTCAACACTGTTATCCACAACTTCGTATACGAGATGATGAAGACCGCGTTTGCCCACATCGCCAATATACATGGCAGGGCGTTTACGGACAGCTTCCAGTCCTTTAAGGACCTGAATTTTTTCCGCACTATATTGATTTTGTTGATTAACTGTCATAGAAAACGAATATCCTTTATTGTGCCTAAACCTAATTTTTTATTCAATTTTTTTAATATATCCTGTTTTTGAAACATAAGCTCCTGACGCCAGGTAGGCGACTCCACCCTGACTTTCAAGACGCGGTGTACAACCCCTTCCGGTTTGGCCTTTTTTGCAATGGCTTCACCTACTATTTCATCCCACACCCACACCGCGGAGTGTTGCGCAACCGCCTTATCCAGTCCGGCATCTTTCAGCATTTTTTCAATTGCTGATTTTAATTGCTGCACGCGCGCTCCAGATATAGGCTCATGTTGTTGGTGTTTTTCACATCAATTCCGTGAGATTCCACATTGACCAGATTGGTTGTAGTAATAATTGTTTGTACGTTTTTTTCCAATAGAGACATTACATATTCACTGCGTTGAAAATCGAGTTTGGCCAAAACATCATCTAAAAGAATAATGGGCGTCGTGTCATTCAACTCTTGTATAAATTTAAATTCCGCCAGTTTAATTAAAATTAAGGCCAGCTTATGTTCTCCCTGAGACCCAAATTGCCGTAAATCCTCTTTGTTAAAAAGAAAATCATATTCGTCTTTTTGTGGTCCGGATGTCGTACGCTGTAAGAGAATATCACGGCGTTCGCTTTTTTCAAGGGAATCCAGAAACTCTTCTTTCGTTACTAAAGTCCTTGATATATACCGGCCGTTTAG
This sequence comes from Actinomycetota bacterium, assembly GCA_011682565.1. Lineage (GTDB taxonomy): Bacteria > Zhuqueibacterota > Zhuqueibacteria > Residuimicrobiales > Krinioviventaceae > Hydrothermomicrobium. The sequence continues at coordinate 2,355 of JAACEJ010000293.1, forward strand.
TTCGACACCGCTATCGTTCAATTTTTCTACAACCTTTTTCAGGTGGTTATTATATCGTTTCCAGAAATTCTCCCGCATCTCCCAAATTTTTTGAGCTTTCTCTGCCAAAGGTTCGTTCCAGGGATGAATAGACGAAGGCGGCCGGTGACCTTCTTTTACAGCACTTAAAGCCATATTTCGCTGTTTTAAAACGCGGTTAAAATCTGTGAGAGCCAATAAATAATCGTAAGAGGCTACGGAAAACAATTTGTCAAAAAATCTTCGCCTTTCTGCGGGAACTCCTTTTGTTATACATTGTTCCTCGGGAGAGAGTAAAACAACTGGGTTTTTCCCTATCAGGGGTTTAAACCCTTTTATCGCCTCGTCATTAATGGTCGTCTTTTTTCGTCCGTCTTGCAATTGGCTCATGGCAACGTTTGTTGTTGATCCGTGAAATTCAAAGTTGCCCACAATTCTGAAAAAATCTTTTTCTTTTTGGATCATATGGCGGCGGTTTGACGTCCGAAAACTTCGCCCCATAGACAATGTATAAATTGCTTCCAGAATAGAGGTTTTTCCTGAGCCGTTTTCTCCCCAAATCACATTAAGACCATGAGAAAATTCAATCGGAAGGTTATCGTGATTACGAAATGATATCAATTCAATCCCCCGGATCGACATGCCATAAAATCAACGATTTGTTTAAAAATTGCTCTGACACTACACCACGATTAATCGTTCAACCGGATAGGCATTAACAACATCGTTACATCTCTGTTTTCGGCTTGGTTTTCCGGATAGAACAAGGCGGCACTAATCGGTGTGTTTAATTTAACGATAACGCTGTCATCGTTCACGTGCGATATAATATCTTTTAAATAGGTCGCGTTATACCCAATGGTAAATGGCTCACCATGAAATTCACAAGACAATGATTCTTTAGCTTTTGAAGCTTTTTCCGGATCTTCCGTATAAAGAGAAGAGCTGTCATTGTCGAGTTGTAAAGCAATCTGGTTTGTTGTTTTATTTGAAAAAATTGAAACCCTGCGAACGGCACCCAGGAATTCATCTCTTCCAACTGTTAAAGTTTTATCATTGTCGGTTGGTAAAACGCCTTCATAGTTTGGAAACGCTTCATCGATAATTCGAGTATAAAAACGATCTTGTCCGATTGAAGCTGTTAAGTGGTTCTCTCCAATCCATAAATGCACATTTTCTCCCCCTGGTGCTACCGATAGGAAAAGATTTATAAATTTTCTGGGAATAATTAAATCACCCTCAAATCCGGCGGAACTAAAATCATTTACAATATAACGCACCAGTCTGTGGCCATCCGTGGCGACGGCAATAAGTGATTCAGGGGAAAATTTCATGTAAACACCCGTAAGGGCCGGTTTTAAATCGTCGTGGCTTATGGCAAAACTGGTGTTTTCAAAAACAGCTTTTAATGTATCCGATTCAATATCAACAGTTTTAGAATTGTCCACTTCCGGAACCGCTGGAAACTCGTCGGCGTTTTTCCCCATCAGATCATAGACGCCGGTTTCAGTAATTAATTCTACTCTGTTTTGATCATTAACAGCTATGGTTATACGACTATCCGGTAATTCGTTGGTTATCTCTAATAACGTATGAAGGGGGATGGCTGCTGAGCCGGTCTCTTCAATACTGGCTGGCAGATGAACAACAATCGTTATTTCCAAATCCGTAGAACGGAGTATGGTTTCGTCTTCTTTTACCTGAAACAGAGCACAGCTTAAGATTGGCAATGTGGAACGGGTAGGTGTAGCTTTTGATAATTTTTGTAATGCTAATCTCAGTTCGTTTTTGGATGTGGACAGTTTCATAAATACCTTACGTTTTCCTAAAGATTTTTTAAGGGAAAAATGCCAACGATGTTACCGCTAACGGGCTCTTTTCACAAGCAGTTTTATGACGACAGGGGGTTAAAAAGAGATGTTTTTGCTCAAGCGGAGGTCTTGTTTAAAAATCTAACAAAACGCCCGTGTGTCGTTTTCCAGGGCTCTCCATTGCCCTGATAATTGACAGTGTGTGATCTGTAAACGTTTAAATCTTGTGTTGTTTGGTAGTTTTTTTCAACAGACCTAATTGTTTTTTCCCTTCTTTTTTCTGTTTTCTACTTCTTAACAAGCCGTTAGCCTTACAAAGTATAATTTTTTTCTTTAAAGACAGGGTTAAATCAAACTCTGCCACTGTATCATTCGATATTTTTGGAACAAAAGCTCTTACATGAATTGACATCTGAACCCGTTCATGACTTTTTATAGCCTGGGCTACCAGTTGCTTTATTTCGCTTCCCTGGACACAGTGAAAAAAAACATCTCCTTCAGCTCTCTTTAAAAAATTGGCTTTCATATCTTTAAATACAAGTGAAATTTTTTCATCGCTTTTTTGAATAGCCCGCATCGCAATTAAACCGGCAGCACAATCTGCCCCTATGGTAAGAGCACCGAAATACATTGATTTCAAATGGTTTTTTGTGCGTCTTTTTAAAGGAATTTTAATTATAATGTGTTCGGTTGATAATTCTTCTACCGATGGACGTACGAAAAACAGGAGCGGTATTTTGGAAAACCCAAAATATCTAAGATAAAGAGTGGCAATTGTTGTTTTTGAAAACATCCTCTTGTGTAAAAGATAGCTTTAATTTTTCATGTGATACCAGAAAACATGGCTTATTACCTGTATGTTTTTATGGTTTGAAAAGTGTTCTTTGAGAAAAAATTAGTGAGCATAGTATTATTAATAATATAATAGAAATATTAATACCTAATAATAATAATGCTGTGGAAAAATGTCGTTTTTTAGCGTAAAAATAGAATAATTTTTCATATTTGTGGGGTTTTAGGATTGACTTAAAGATTTACTTTATGTGGAAAAGCATGTGGAAATTGGTTAAAGAAGTTTATTTGTGCACAAGTGTAATTACAAACCATGTTGACAAGTCTGAAAAGAGGATGTTGTGCAAAAGAATATCAACATACTGTTGATAATTAATGGGCCGCAAAAGATAAAAAT
>JAACEJ010000294.1 GCA_011682565.1 Actinomycetota bacterium
TTGCGGGATTGAAATAGAACGTGGTCGGATCGTTTGCAGCGGCTATGTTTGCACCGCCCATTCCCAGTCCTCGCGGCCCGAGAATATCTTTCTGAACGCGGAATTGATAATCGTCAAAGCGATGACGAAAATCATTGGAAATGATGCCGCGATAATCTTGTTGTGAGAATGAAATGACAGGAATGAGAAAAACAAGCAGGCTGAAGAAAGTCAATATCTTTTTCATTGAGGTCCTCAATAATTGGAAAAAGGATGTAACTTTTGCAAGACATCCTCGTCTTAGCTAAAAAGCAAACGGCCTCCTTATCAAAGTTTGCACGAATACCCATACAAAAAGGTCGTGTGCTCAAGTTGGTCATCGACGAAAGATCTTGGCGGGTCACGTCGGTGGCCATTTTTTTTAATATGAAACGTTAATTAAATCTATAAACAAAGTCAAGCAAAAAGTATACATTGTGCAGGATAATCGTTTTAATGAAATCAAAATGCTTTATGAATTTGTAAAGGATTAAGGGTAGAATTGCCTTGCATACCAGGGATTGGTTTGTTAATTTGTTTGCAGTGGATAGAAAAACCCAACAGCTATTTATTACCCTGACGGTAAAGCGTGAAAGATGTCCCTTAAAAACCTTTACAATGATACACAGCTTTACGCTTTTCTACTCGGCGCTTCGGCCATTACCATACAAATCGTGCTGCTGCGGGAATTTATGGCCGTTTTTTATGGCAATGAATTGTGTGTGGGACTTTTTCTCGCCGGGTGGATGCTGTGGATTGCAGCCGGAAGCTGGGCAGGGAATTTTCTAAAAAAGTTTGACTTGACCGGCGGAAAATTTTTAGCTCTGCAGCTCCTGACTTTTGCTCTCGCTCTGGTAAGCGTTCTCGCAATCAAGTTCGTTCGTGTACTCCTCCACGTTCCTTATGGCGAATTCATCTCTTTTTCCGACCTGGTCATTTTTTCCATTTTCATTCTGGCCATCCCTTGCTTTTTACTTGGATTTCAGTTTTCTCTTTTAGCACGATCGTTTGCTTTGCAAAAATCCTTATCCGGTAATCCATCGGCTTTTGTTTATATTCTTGAATCTCTTGGCAGCGTTGTCGCCAGTGTGGCGATCAGTCTGTTGCTTTTGCGTTGGTTTACCAATATTCAATGCCTCCTCATCCTGGCTGTTTTAGGATCGTTTGCTATTGCAATCCCGGGGAGAATTCGATGGGGTTATTTTGTCGGCTTTTTTTTAGTGATACTTTTAGCAAGCCCGCTGCCCCGAAAAATAGAGTCTTCTTTCATGCAAATCTATTGGCATTCTGTCGATAAAACCATGCATCCACTGGCCTGGAAAAATTCGCGTTATGGTGAATTGGTTGTTCTCGATTGGGGTGGCGAAAATATATTTTATGCCAACAGCTTGAAGCAAACCGTCCTTCCGGACAAAATCGGTTCTCAAACTTTGGCTTCTCTTGTCATGAATGAACACCCTGATCCCAAATTCGTTCTTTTAATTGAAGGCGGCCTGGGTGGGCTGGCAGATGAACTTGCCCGCTATCCCGGCTCGCATGTCGATTACCTTAACCTGGATGAAAAAGCCTTCCAATTAACCCGTTCGTTTCTTGATACTTTGACTATCCGGAAGAACTTAAAAATCCTGTTTGCGGATGGACGAAGGTATTTGCATACAAATAAAAATAAAAAATACGACCTCATTGTCATCAATGTCGGCAGGCCCATATCGGCGGCATCGAACCGATATTATACACGCGAATTTTTTCAACTGGCAGCACAAAGATTGCGCGAGAGCGGTATCCTGGCTATCCTTAATTTTCCTTCATCCGAAAATTATCTCGGCAGCGAACTTTTACAATTAAATGCCGCGCTTTATAAAACATTGAAAATGCAGTTTGCGGATGTGTTCGTTATTCCCGGTGATCAGGCAATATTTCTCGCTTGTAAAAAGCAGGGGGTGCTCACCCGTGATGCAGCCCTGCCGGCACGGCGTTACACGGCGCGCGGAATGCAATGTCAATATTTTTATCCCCAGGTTTTTGCACAATATTTTCAACCGGAGCGTCTGTCTTTTATAAAGGATACACTGGAAAAAGCATCCTTCCACCGTATCAATCGGGATTTTGCACCGGTTTCCTATTACTTTGATTTTGTCTTGTGGAATAAAATTGTTCATGGGGAAAATCCATTGTTTCTGAAAATCGCTGCCATGAAATTCAAATATGTGTTTAGCTTTGTAAGCCTTTTGTTGTTTTTGGGAATGTTGTCTGCGAAATTTTCGCGCCGGAAAAGCACCGTCCGCGCCCGGGTGACGGTTGGGATAGCAATTTTTATCGGCTTTGCAGGCATCACTTTTAATTTCCTCCTTATCCTTGCTTTTCAAACCATCTTTGGCTACGTTTATGAATGGATCGGATTAGCAATGGCAGCATTTATGTTCGGCCTCGCTGTTTCCAGCCTGATAATCAATAAGAATCTTGATTATTTTGGACAATATCTTTGGCTGCGGGTTTTTCTCCTCCTGATATTGCTCACCGGCATCTTTTTTCCTCCGTTGTTGAGGATTATGGCCAACACGCATAGTTATCTTTTATATTTTTCTTTGGTCTTTTGGGCTGGTGCGCTCATTGGCGGCGCATTCCCAATACTTTGCAAATTATATCAGCGGACCATTCCAACCCAACATCCTGGTTCGATTTACGCAGCCGATCTTATTGGCGGATCGGTGGGCTCACTTTTGGTGAGTGGGTTTTTCGTCCCGCTTTTCGGCTTTGCCCAGACTTGCGATCTTGTTGTATTGGTTTCAATTTTTGGCCTGATCGCGACTTTTTTATCGGGAAAACAAGATGTTTTGAAAATATGAAAATATTTCTTATTTTAAAATCTTGAGAAAAATTCTTTTTCAGCCAAGTCAGTATTGTATTCCGTCAATCGTAGACAGTTTTGCTATTGGGACAAATGTCCGGAACCATTACCCGCGCAGGGAAAATTTCCGGTGCGATCAGCAAAGAATATCCCTCGGGCAATAAGCCTGACGTCATATCGTTTTGCCCCAAATGGTTTTGCCGTGAATCATTTTGTCCTTAATTATTTTGTCTTTTTCTGTGTCATTTCGATTCTATGTCCATTTTTAAGTTTCTTGAAAGTAAACACCATCCTTTTTAAAGCACGTGAGTGAGGATTTAATGACAAATAAAATAAATATTTCCAACGTTGAACAGATTGCTTTGGAAAAATCCAAACGCAAATTAATCTATCCGCCAACGGAAAAAACCGTGGTTATTGAAGTTGATAATTTCCCCGCACTGGGAAAATTGGCAGCACTACGTTTTTTGGAATGGGTGCAAAACAATCCCGGAGGCGTGATTTCATTGCCAACCGGCAGGACTCCGGAGCATTTTATAAAATGGGTTTCTTTTTATCTGCAAAACTGGAATTCCCCAAATATCGAAAAGGAACTGGATGAATTTGGTGTGCAATCCGGTCAGATACCGAATATGAAATCGCTGACTTTTGTTCAGATCGATGAATTTTATCCGATCAATCCCACACAGAATAACAGCTTTGGTCATTATATTAACAAATTTTATTTGCAGGAATTTGGGCTTGACAGGAAAAAGGCATTATTGCTCGATGCATGGACGACCGGAATTCCGAATGGCAAAACCGCTGCCGATATTTTTCCAAACGAAATTGTCGACCTGTCGTTACGAACGCGCTACGGCAAAACCAATCTGGAGCGGCAACAAAAGGATGTGATCGAAAAAGTCGATCAGTATTGCACGGATTTTGAGATGAAAATTCGTGAACTCGGTGGCATTGGATTTTTCCTCGGCGGCATCGGCCCCGACGGACACATTGGCTTCAATGTGCGCGGCTCCGACCATTACTCCACAACCCGGCTGACGGCCACGAACTATGAAACGCAGGCTGCCGCAGCTTCGGATCTTGGCGGTATTGAAGTGGCGCGAAACAGGCTGGTTATAACAATCGGTTTGCGGACGATTACTTTTAATGCGGACGCTGTTGCCATTATCATTGCTGCCGGAGAAGCCAAAGCCAGGGTCATCAGAGACGCTATTGAAAAACCGTCATCAAATGCTTACCCGGCCACAGCTTTGCAGAAATTAAAGAATGCGCGCTTTTATCTTACAAAAGGAGCTGCTTCTAAATTGGTGGAACGTCAGTATGATGACTTGATTCGGCTCGATGAAATTCCTGTTGAAACCGTTGAATACCATATCATAAAAGCCGCGTTGCAGCATGGGAAAAAAGTTGAAGATTTGACCGCCAATGATTTGAACCTGAGACGGCCAACTAAATGGATGTTGAAAAAGTCTGAGCGCAAGCCCAAAGAAATTTGTGCGCTTGTTCGTGACAGTTTGGTCGCCAAACTCAATCTCGGGCTGGAACAGCTTGAAAATAAGATATTCCTTCATACAGCCCCCCATCACGATGACATTATGCTTGGCTATTGGGCGTATATTATTCATCTGGTTCGTACGCCGCTCAATCACCATTATTTTAATTATATGACCAGCGGATTTAATGCAGTGACGAATGCTTATGCCGCACGCTTGTTGGCGAATTTGCTCGAGCATATCGAGACGTCCTCCTTTCAGGCATTAATGCGTGAGAACTATTTCGACCCGAATAATGAAAGCGGCCGCAACCGTGATGTATACCAATACCTGGACGGCGTTGCTGCTCACAGCAAAACCATGCAGCGGGAGGGTGAAGCGCGCCGTTTGCTGCGCAATCTCATTTTCCTTTTTGAGGAAACAGGTGTTATGCAACTGCAGAATCGGGTCTCCGAGTTGATCCAGTATTTCGAAACACAATATCCCGGTAAAAAGGATTTGCCTCATATTCAGCAATTTAAAGGAATGATTCGTGAATGGGAGGCTGATTTATTGTGGGGCTACCTTGGTTTTAATTGTGCCGATGTCAATCATTTACGCCTGGGATTTTACAAGGGAGATATTTTTACCGAAGAACCGGAAATCGATCGCGACGTTTCCCCGGTTTTGAATCTGCTGCGAAAGATCAAGCCGGATATTGTTACGGTTGCATTGGACCCGGAAGGCAGCGGCCCGGATACGCATTACAAAGTTCAGCAGGTTATTTACGAAGCGCTCAAGCTATATCAAAAGGAGAGCGGACGAGACGACATCGAGGTGTGGGGCTATCGTAATGTTTGGTTCCGCTTTCATCCCTCCGATGCCGATGTTTTGGTTCCGGTTTCATTAAATTCGATGGCTGTACTGGAAAATGCTTTCGAAAAAAGTTTCGGTTCTCAAAGGGATGCTTCGTTTCCAAGTTATGAGCTGGACGGTACTTTTTCGCGTTTG
>JAACEJ010000295.1 GCA_011682565.1 Actinomycetota bacterium
ACCGACAAATAATATCATTGCAATAGAAATACCAACGATAATCAGGAAACTCCAAACAACAACTTTATGTGTTGTAGAATTTTCACCGGCTTTCGAGTCGAAATAGGGCAAGATGATCAAGGCAATAACTATAATTAAAGGTGCAATGATCAATGCAACTAGTCCAAGCTTATCCTCCAGCGCATAAAGAGGCAAAAATATCCACGGTGGTTTTGTCATTTCAACGCCGGAATAAGGACCGGGATAAAGAACGGCTGGGAACTGAGCCGATAAAAATACAATAAGGCCGTAAATTGCTATGCTAAAGCCTAAAACTTTTTTCAGATGTTGTGAAAATGTCGTTGGGTTTTCTAAACCAGCGTTCGGTAATGGTGACAACCCGTTAAGCTTTACCAGTGCAAGATGCGGCACAAGAAAGACCAGAAGCAGCAAAGGAAGTATCAACGTATGTGTAACGAACATTCGCATTACAGCCGCCGTGCCTTTTAAAAAAGAAGCCAAGTACACCCCCAGCGGCAACATCTCTGTTGATTCAAGCATGTGCTGGTAAGCCTCAAAACCTTCCTGATCCCATTTAATAACCGTACCCGAAAAAAAGAAAACAAAGATAATCAGCAAAAGTCCGACGCCAAAAAACCAGTTAACTTTTCTTTTACCTTGATAAGAACCCGTAAATATTATTCGACTTAAATGTAAGATTATAAGAAACATAATAGCTTCTGCGGTCCATCTGTGAAAAGAACGCAGCCATAATCCGACAGGGCTTTCACTGAGATGCAGTATACTCATTCTGGCGCCGTCAACTGTTGGTGTAAAAAAGAGCGCCATAACTAGCCCGGTAATGACCAATAAACCGAACCCAACAAGAGTAATCCCTCCAAGACAATACCCGAACTCCAGTGCATGTTTCGGCACTGGATAGTCCAGGTCTTTCAATTTCCAACTGTTTTTATGATTAGACATTTCAATGCTCATCATTCATCTCCTTCATTGCCTTTTCGCAGATATACAAACGCCAATCCCCCAATTGCCAACGCCAATCCTATAGCTTTAAAAACAATAAAGACGGAAGAACTTTCGACATCCTGACGAATCGTTTCGAAATCCCGTTCCGTTTCAATTTGCTCAGATGTTTTTTGGTTAATATTGACTGTGTCGGAACTTGTGGAAATAACAGACGAGTCGGTAACTTTACGCGGTTTTTTACTATGACCTTCATGGGCATAACCTATAACTGAAAACAGCAAAACTGCCCATAGGATTATAGTAAAGTTAAATTTCTTCATAGAACACCTCCAAACCTTGTGCTTTTGTTCTGTTCTCTGTTAACGTTCCAATCCCGCATTGGCCCGATCCAAAGAAAATGTTGCTTAATTAACATTATATAGTACAACAGGGATTCGTTTCAAAGAATTCCTTACCTCTGTTACGTTAAACGATCAAAAAGATGTGGAAGGGCGAATCTTTTACAATAGAATTAAGGCCGGCGTGCCAACGTTTCACGAGGCAGCATTTGCAGTCAATAAAATGAATTGCTTTTCTTTCACGAAACGAAGCCGAGAGCGGGTGCGTCCGGTTCATGTTGCGAAAAATATTTTTTCGCCACGTCATATCCGGTGCCGGCATAACAATAGCGGCAATTATAAAGGCAGGTATTATAAGCTCCAATATCCTTGCTCACCACACAGCCGCATTCTTTTCTCTGGTTCGGGTCTTTGCGCTGTGAGACCATTTTGCCAAACAGTTTTCGGATTAACTCATCGTCGATACACTTGCCCGGCAAAACCCCGTAGTTTTGCAAATCGCGTGTTTCAGCACAACTAAAAATTTGCAAATTTTTTGATCGTGCGATGCCGGCCAGATTTTGGACAAAGTCTGCAAAAAACGGCAGTTCCCCTAGTTCTTGCTCAAACTTTTCATCCGTCGCGGCCATGTGGTGCATTATCTTTTTGTAATAATCAACAAAACTGATGATAACGCTTTCGGTAGAATTGCACAAGCGCTCGGTCAGATAGAAAAATCGTTCTTCATGGTATTGAAAATGATGCTTTGAACCAATGACAATGGGATCGTATCTCCAACGCACTTTTTCTTTACCGATTTTGTCCGCAAGTTTTATAAATCCATCAATCCTTTTTTGCAGAGGAGGGTTTTTTCCATCAAGGTCCTTGTCATAAGGCGTAACTGTGTACAAAAAATAATATGAATATCCTCTGCGATCGAGTTCATCGAGATGTTGCATCAACGGCAGCGCATTTCTCGTCCAGAAAACAATAGCATCCACATCCTGCGGTAAAAGGGAAATGCGGGACGTTTGCTTTCGGTTAAAGGGATTAACCACATCACAAAATCCCGCGCGGATGCGGTTGATGAACCACTTGCTGTAAAAAGCCGGAATATCTGTTCTCCGACTTGCTGAAATAATCATTTTTGATTACCGAGTAATTCATAAAAAGTTGAAAAGCATGTCATCGCCAGGAGCGTGAGTTTACTCCGAATTATCGGGGAAGCGATCTCCAGCAAACTGCACTTTAGCCGACTTTCAGATTGCTTTGCTTTGCTCGCAATGACATTTTGGGACTTTTTACGTAACTGGAGAGACCTCAAAGGTCTGCAAGACCTTTGAGGTCTGGCAATTACGATATATAAAATGCCTTTGCGAGCGTGGAAAGTTCTCTGTGGCCGGCAATAGCCAGCTTAACAAATCAAAAGTCCTGGTAAAAATAACCATCTCTTCAGCCATAACATTTACCTATCAGCAATATTCAAAATAATTTTTCTTTCAGAGATACAGAGAACAGAGATTTCAGAGAACAGAGGAACGGGAGAGCGAAACCCGAAAGCCGTTGAACCCGTCCCAAAGATTCGGATAATTCCCGAAGCGAACCGCACAACGAACGTCCTCGACATCATTGAGGAACGAACCGCCGCGGACAACACGACGGGAGTTTCCTTTTTCATCATTGTCAGCTTTGCTCTTATAGTCTTCTCGTCGCCATTTCGTCAAGCACCACTCCCTTGCATTGCCGCTCATTTCCTCACAGCCATAAGGACTTTTACCGTCAGGAAAGCATCTCACAGCGCTGGTGTTGCCAACGTGCGTTTCTGCATAATTTAAACGATTTGCATTCATATCATCACCCCATGGATATTTGCGCTTCGCGTTTTCATTTTCTTTCATCCTGACATCCGTATCAAAAGCTAATGCACTCATTTTTTGACAAACAGGTTGCATCGGAACATTCAAACCGCCGCGGGCGGCCTTTTCCCATTCTGCTTCGGTTGGCAGTCTTATGATCCAATCAGAAGATAAAATATGCTTCTGTCGTAACCGGAATGTGAGCCAGCGAGTAAACGCGTGTGCTTCGTACCATCCCACATTGACAACCGGATGATTGGGCAAAACAAAAGCGCCGCCTTGTTTGTCCGGTTCGGTCCGTTCACCGCGCCAGCGCAAACCGGCCTTTGTCCACCATTCGTTGTTGCTATAGCCGTCTTCTGCTTTAACAAAGGCTTCAAACTGGGCGTTAGTAATCGAAAAACGCGCAAGCCAGTAAGGGTAGGGAATGTTTTCCTGATGTTCATATTCCTCATCCTCATACGCCATTTTATCGTTTTCAGGGCTTCCCATTATAAAAGGGCCGGCAGGGATGTAGCAGAACTGCATATCCTCAATCGTCATCACTTCGGAGCGCGGGTCTCCAAGTTTAGCAAGTGTATCCCCCACCATAACTCTTTCCAATGTCGGGAAATCGGGTTTGCGCATAATATGGCCAAGGCAAGATTGTAATGTTTTAATTTTTGGCTGATCGTGTTTATGCACCTGAACCAAAGTTCCCAATTCTGCAAGAGCCTGCGCCGCGATATGCACTCTCCAACAGTATTTTGAAGCTCCTTTTTTGCAGTCTGCATTGCAAAAAGAAAATGCATCAACGAGCAGCCAAATCGTCGAAGAAGCGCCGCGGGCCGCCTTGGCTGCCGCCAAAAGAGCAACTTCGCGCCAGCGGTTTGGCTCCTGCAAAACAAGCTCTGCCAGCACATTGGGATAATTAATATCTGTTAGATGACATGCAGCCAGGTATTCCTGAAATGTTCGATGCGGAAAAGCATATATTTTGTTGCCCCGCGGCAGCAGCAAACCTGCCCGATTACTCAGATACCTGACCAGTTGCTTTGGGCGCAAATTCTCAGAATTGCTCAACTTCATCAGTCGTCCAACAAGCTCATCTTCGGGGATATCGGCTGTGCGATTCAGGTCTTTTTGTAAACGATGCACATCAAACGCCAATTCATTCAGCACCGCACGAACCTGATCTTTATCCACCGAAAGCCATTCGGTCAAGCTCGGTTCTGTCTTTTCAAATGTCCCATCCTCCCTCCTTTTTATTTTCCTGCTCTCCCAAAAATCCAGCAGCACATCGACAGCAACGGCATAAAGTTGTTCACGTTTTTCCGGTAACTTTCCGCCCTTCCATGCGTGCAGACTGGCCATCAAAGTGAGCAGCAATGGGCGCTCGGCCATAGGCCAAAGGTTCTTTTTATTGCGAATGGCAAGTTTAAGGGCTTCTGTCTTGCCGAGAATATCCTCTTTTTCAAAACCTCGCACAAGCCCGATGTATTGGTACCAGCGCTCAATAAATCGTTGCATCTGCGCCCAGTTAAAAGGAGCAAGAACCGTAACATTAAAATCATCCAGCATCCATTCCTGTTTCTGGTAGGCATACGTTCGGCTTGTTACGAGAATACGGCATTGAAAGAAAACGCTGCGAAAGTCTTCAATTGCCTGTTTGATCTGATCCCTGCGCCGGTCGGCTTCCGATACTTCGTCCAGGCCGTCAATGAGTAAAAGTCCACCTTTGTCTTTCAACTCTTTTTCCAGAAACGGAGCAAATTCACTCAGCCTGTGGCTCTCCAATTCCTTTTCTATAAAGTTCAACAAATGTGCAGAAGTGGCTTTTTCCCCGACCGGAGGCAAACCGCGCTCGGCAAAATCGCGCAAAACAACGCGCACAGGCAACAGAGCGCCATACTTCCACTTTTGTTGTGATTTATTTTCATCCTTTTGCGGTACAGGCGTTCTCAATAATTTCAGGTTTATTTTTTCATCACCGAGCGCCTCGCCGCACAAGCAGAGCACAACAAAATCTACAAATGTTGTTTTACCGCTCCCCGGTTCCCCGAGAAGCACAAGATGTTCATGTTCGTTCAATTGTTCCAGGGCAGACATCCGTTGTATATCACGATCCATGCTTTTCCCCTGCAGCCATTGCTCGTGTTCCCGGGGAGAATAAGTCAAAAGCGCTGTATAAACGCTGTCCAGGTTAATTCTCGCTTCTTTTTCACTCGCTGCTT
>JAACEJ010000296.1 GCA_011682565.1 Actinomycetota bacterium
CCTTAGCCGATATCCCGATTTAAGCCCAATCCTTAAATTGCTACTAGGAATTTCTCTTGCTCGTCACATCTCTTTCATAAGATTGAATTTCAGAGATATAATCTTCGCCCGGAATGACGCCCTGTTGTAAACAGTAATAATCCCAAACTGCCCCAAAAGGCTTTGTTTTAAGTTCTTCAAGAAAAGCCAGGCGCTCAAAATACTGACCGTTATTTTCATATTCGCGCAATTTCTCAACAGGTTCCAGCAAAGCGAACAATAACGCTTTTTGCACGGCACGCGTGCCGACAACCCATGCGCCAACTCGGTTTATACTTGCGTCAAAGAAATCCAAGGCGAGATGAACTCTGTCCAATGCATTTGCACGGACGATTTCGTGCATAATGGCTGTGATTTGATCATTCAATGTAACGACATGATCGCTGTCCCAGCGCACACCGCGGGTGAGATGAAGCAAAACCTCATCCGTAAATTGCAAAACAGAAGATACTTTATCCGCCACCGATTCCGTGGGATGAAAATGGCCATTATCAAGACAGACCATTTTTTTGTTGGCGGCTGCATAGCCGAGATAAAAATCATGTGAGCCAACAACAAAAGATTCGCTGCCGATACCGAAAAGTTTGCTTTCCAGAGCATCTTTCATTTCACTCGGATTGTATTCTTTTTGAAAGATTTTATCCAAAGAATCTTTGAGCAGCGAACGATGCACGAAACGATCAACAAGTTCATCCTTGGAGCCATCGGGAATCCAGATATCATGAATGGTAACGTCATTTAATTCCCGGCCAAAAAACGCACTGATTTCACGGCAGCGCTGCACATGTTCAATCCAAAAGTCACGAATGCTTTTATCCTTATGAGAAAGTGTATAGCCGTCATCCGCTTTGGGATGCGAAAAACAGGTTGCATTGAAATCGAGCTTGATGCCGACTTTTTTCGCCCAATCTACCCAACCCTGAAAATGTTTTGCTTCGACCTCATCCCTGTCAACCACTTTGCCGCCGAATTCACCGTAAATCGCATGCAAATTTAATCGATTGGAGCCCGGAATAAGGGAAAGCACTTTTTCAAAATCCATGCGAAGCTCCGCAACTGTGCGCGCCTTTCCCGGGTAATTTCCGGTTACCTGAATGCCGCCGCCTGAAAGGGACGCATCAGGCTTTTCAAAACCACCCACATCATCACCCTGCCAGCAATGAATGGAAATGGGCACGTTCTCGAGAATTTTGAGAACCGCCGTCGTTTCAATACCGATTGCCGAATATTGCTCCTGAGCAATTTCGTATGCTTTTTCGATTAATTGATTATTTTTCATTGTCATCCTAAGCCTTTTTATTAAATTAGTAATAAAGAATACTGAACAAGGGGCTTCAGCCCCTTGTTCTCAAGAGTTGCAAAGTAATTATGAATTGTACAACCATTTTCAATTAAATGCAAATAAAATCTCCATTTTCGGATTTGTAATGAACCAATCTATTTCAATTGTTGACTATCTTGTCATAGGATTTTATTTTATTTTTATCCTGTACATCGGTTTTCGCTTAATAGATCGTAAAGCTAAAAGTTCGACGTTGCAATACCTGGTCGGTGGACGGCAATTAACAATACCGGCATTTGTCGCGACACTGGTTTCCACCTGGTATGGCGGAATTTTAGGCGTCGGAGAGTTTACCTATTTATATGGCATCGCAAACTGGCTTGTCTTCGGTGTGCCATATTACCTCGCTGCACTACTTTTTGCTTTTTTAATCGCCAAACGAGCCAGGCGAGAGCAACTTTTGACGATCCCGGAGCAACTGGAAAGAGCTTACGGCAAAACGACGTCACTCATCGGTGCTCTCTTTGTCTTTATCATGACAATCCCCGCTGCATACGTGCTAATGCTTGGAATTTTATTGCAATTCTTTTTTGGCTGGCCATTATGGATTTGCGTTGTACTCGGCAGTCTTTTCAGCATGATTTATGTACTCATCGGCGGTTTCAAGTCCGTTGTGCGCACGGACTTTTATCAATTCAGCCTGATGTTCCTCGGTTTTATCATCATTATTGTTTTCAGCTATGCGAAGTATGGCGGTCTTGCATTTCTTAAAAGCTCACTGCCGCATAATCATTTTGTCTGGCATGGCGGGCAAGGTGCCGGTTACATCATTGTCTGGTTTTTCATAGCACTTGCAACCCTTGTCGAACCGGCGTTTTACCAACGATGCTTCGCAGCCAAAGATGAGCGCGTTGCACGCCTTGGCACTCTCATCTCGGTACTCTTTTGGATCGGGTTTGATTTTTTAACGACGACGGCGGGGCTTTATGCCCGGGCAATTTTACCTGATTTGCAGAATCCCGTCACTTCCTATTTGCAGCTTGGGGCAAAAGTTTTGCCGCCATTCATCCTCGGTTTATTTCTAACCGGCTTGCTGGCGACCATCATGTCAACAGTTGACAGCTATGGTTTTATTTCTGCACTAACCATTGGACGCGATTATATCTGGCGCCTTAAAAACCAAAATGATGAGGACAAAATCCCGGCCTACACCCGTATCGGCCTTATTTTCACAGCACTATTCTCCATTATCATCGCACTTTGGGGACAATCTGTAGTGAGAATATGGAAGGATTTGGGATCAATCGGGACGCCGGCGCTGCTCATCCCTGTGGTCAGCAGTTTTTTTGCAAAACTTCGTATGCACCCAAAATCGGCAGTGATCACGATGATAAGCGGTGCGCTCGTTTCAGGTCTGTGGATTCTTTCCAAAGATACGGGCCTTTTCGGCGGGGATTATCTGCTGGGAGTGGAACCGATTTATCCCGGGCTGGGAATTACTTTGATTATTTATTTTTTAGATCGAATGATTTTATTGCGAGTCAAAGAATAAACAACTTCGATTTTATTCAAGCTGTTTTCTCCGTTTATACGCATAAATCATAAATTTACTTATAAGCTGGATTTTCCTGACATTTGCAAATTTATTATGTCGGAAAACAATTAAATCCCTTGACTTTCCTTAAATAAAGGAATCATTCCTTATCTCAAGCCTTGCAAGAGGCGACAAGAAATTCTTTACGATAGAAGACGCAAAAGCGATATCGGGGGAGCAATCAGTTAAGATACTCATGAAACTTGTCAAGAAGTGGGTTTTAAAGCTCAAAAGGGGTCTTTACATTATCGTCCCCCTCGATATAGGCGTGAAAGGTGCAGACAGCTTCATTATGCATAATTTTGTCATCGCCTCAAAACTTGTTGAGCCATTTTATATCGGCTACTGGTCTGCCTTGAATTATTATGGCTTTTCAGACCAGATCCCGCAGGCAACTTTCATAGCGACAACAAAAGCAAAAAAGGGATTGGAAATCCTTAACACATCATATCTTTTCGTGCAGGGGAGTAAAACAAAGTTTTTCGGAAGCTGTGATATTGAAATTGACGGCGAAATAGTAAAGATTTCCGATAAGAACAACACCATAGCAGACTGCCTTGACCATCCCAAGCATGGCAGCGGAATTGACGAGATAGCAAGATCAATCTGTTAGTAAATCATAGGCACAAAAAAGGCCTATAACACCTCGTAATCAAAGTAGTTATAAGCCTTAGGACTGTGGAGCTAAGGGGGCTCGAACCCCTGACCTCTTGACTGCCAGTCAAGCGCTCTCCCAACTGAGCTATAGCCCCGAAATTGAGAATCCAAAAGTATAAAAATTAATAGCAAATGTCAAGAAAATATTACTGCGTAGAAAACCTCTTAACGAAATAATACGACGGGACACACATCGAAAGCATTTCTCCAGTCAATCCATTCAACTGTTCTCAAGTTTTTCTTTGATTAATTTTTTTGCTGTTTCAACGGCGGCTTGTAGTCCTTGTTTATTTTTTCCACCTCCCTGGACAAAATTTGCCCTGCCCCCTCCTTTTCCATCAATATGAATCAGAGCCTGGTTTAAAACGGGACGCAAATCCAGAGTTTCCAATGATGTGGAAAAAACCAAAAATGGGGGCTCCCCTGCCGATGCCAGTAAAAAAGTTCCCTCTGCTTCTCTCGAAACGATACTTGCTATTTTTCGTATCGAATTTGCATTCAGATCAGGATAAATTTTGCTGACTATTTTTGCCCTATTAGCTTCTCCTTTCAACTCCCGAATGACTATGCTGAGAATTTCATCCTCAAGCTTTTTATTCTTTTTGAACAGAATGGATTGATCCGATTTCATTTTTTCAATAGAAGCGACGAACTCTTCGCGCCCGGTTGACAAACTTGAAGATACTTCAGCTAAAATACGAGTCTGTTCCTGAAACTCACGCAATGCCCGATTGCCGGCAACAAAAGTAAATCGCAGATAGCCGCGTATTTTTTCATAAAAAAGAATTTTCACTATCCCGATTTCACCTGTATTTTTTACATGCGTTCCACCACATGGGTCGAGGTCAAAATCCTGAATATCGACAAGGCGAACAGGGTCGAAAATCTCGGAGAACTTTCGAACATTGAGGTTTTCCAGTTCATCCTTGCTTACAAAATATGCTTTAATCACCCGATTTTCCCATATTACGCGATTTGCCAGTTCTTCAACCCGTGCAATTTCGTCGGCACTGATTTTTACAAGATTGACATCAATTGTCGAATATTTTTCACCAAGATGTGACGACAATGTTTCGGCGTCCAACTCTCTTAAAAAGCTTTGTGCCAGTACATGGAACCCGCTGTGCTGTTGCATAAAATCAAACCGACGCTCCCAGTTTATTTTTCCATGCACAATATCCGTCTCAAGCGGTTTGCCAAGAAGATGCCAAATCTTGCCATCCTCTACCAGAACACCATTAACAGGTGTCCCGTTTATTTCGCCCGTATCGTTCATTTGTCCGCCCGAAGTCGGGTAAAATGCCGTACGGTCAAGTGCAACAGCCGGCTTGTCGTCAATTCGGCTGCGTTCCGTTATCGTGGCTGTAAATTCCCGCAGGTAGCTGTCAAGCTGATACAGTTTTTCCGTTGTCATGTTTCTTCCTGTCCGAGTTTATTTCTTTGGCCAATTTCTTTTCGAGTCTGCTTTTTCGACATTGCAAGTCATCGTTAACTAACTGAGCAGAGAACGAACCTTCTCTCTCAAGTTCCCGAATGATAGCTAATCTTTTTTCTAATCTCTCAACGACATGCAGTGCATCCCTAATCTTTTTCCATTTATGCTCATATAATTTTGCCAATTCAAGGTACGGTTCGGCGTAAAAGCGGGGAGAATTTTCGACAATATAAATCCATATTTCTTCTGCTTTGGCTAACTCGCCCAACTTTTTATGATTCCTTGCGCTTCTCATCAATATTTCAAAAGATTGCTCCCGGGGTAATCGTTTG
>JAACEJ010000297.1 GCA_011682565.1 Actinomycetota bacterium
CTCTTTGGACGGTAAAAAAAACTATTTAACTATTCATTAAAAATGATTATAATGAAAAGGTGAGCTTTTTGGTTCACCTTTTTTTATTGCAATTATAAAAGATTTTGCATATTCTTGTGTTCAAAAAAACAAGGCCTTCTTGGGCGTGAAACTTCATCGTAAACTACATCCTTCACACGCGCTTGCCGGGAGCTTTTTGACCCTGATCCTCTTAGGGACGATTTTCCTGCTTTTGCCGTGGAGTTCTAAATCCGGACATGTTCATTTTCTGGACGCTCTTTTTACAGCCACTTCCGCAACCTGTGTTACCGGTCTGACCGTACTGGACACCGGAAGCGACTGGACGCTTTTGGGCAAGTTGGTTATACTGGGCTTAATCCAGCTTGGCGGATTAGGAATCATGACCTTTTCGACTTTTTTTGCTTATGTTTTTTCGCGAAAATTATCCATTCGCAATCGGGTGCTGATTGAACGCAGCATAGCCGGCGGCCCCATGTCTCATCTTGGGAAACTCTTATTGATGATCATTGGCGGCACAATAACTATCGAATCCATCGGTGCCGTGATTTTGACTGTGCGTTTTTCTGCCGACTATTCGCTGCAAAAATCAATTTTTCTGGGTATTTTTCATTCGGTTTCCGCCTTTTGTAATGCCGGTTTTTCACTTTTTTCAACAAGTTTGATGGGATATAAACAAGACCCGATAATTAATATAACCGTGATTTTGCTGATCATTATTGGAGGATTGGGTTTTTGGGTTCTGTTTGATTTGAAAAATTTGTTCAGAAAAAAAAGACGCTATTCTACTCTTAGTTTTCACAGCAAAATTGTACTGACGCAATCTGCAATACTTATTGCAGCCGGTTTTTTTGCTCTGTTTTTCTTTGAATGGAACAATACAATGCACGACCTCTCACTCCCGGGAAAATTTCTCGCCAGCCTTTTTCAGTCTGTAACAGCGCGTACGGCTGGTTTCAACACAATCGATATTTCAAATCTGACAAATAGTTCTCTTTTGGTACTTATCATTCTCATGTTGATAGGCGCTTCGCCCGGCTCATGCGGAGGTGGAATTAAAACAACAACATTTACCGTTTTAATGGCTATGAATTTTTCAAGACTTCGGGATCAGCGCCAGGTTCGTCTCTTCAATCGAGGCATTCCGGAATCGATTATTTCAAAATCCCTGGGCATTGCATTCTTTTGGCTGGTTGCCGTCACGACAGCAAGCCTGGTTTTGCTCGTTATCGAACATCCGGCAATTCCAAAAATGGAAGGCCGGGCATTCTTTCTGGATGTTCTTTTTGAATCATTTTCTGCCATGGGAACGGTTGGTTTGAGCATGGGAATCACACCGCTCCTGTCGGATTTGGGAAAAATCATCATCATCATTTTAATGTATATCGGCAGAATTGGGCCGGTAACAATGGCATTGGCTATTGCCGGTACCAGACCGGCGCGGTACAAATATGCCGAAGAAAGTTTTCTTGTAGGATAGTCATCGAGGTAATAAAATGAGATCTTTTGCAATTATCGGTTTAAGCAGCTTTGGGCATTATCTGGCCAAATATCTTTCGGAAATGGGGCACCGTGTCATGGCAATTGATAAAGACCAGGATAGAATCGAGCGCGTTAAACAGTTTGTCGACCGGGCCGTTATTGCCGATGCGACGGACAAAGAAACTCTGTCCAGCCTTGGGTTGGGAGAGCTAGACATCATCGTCGTCAGCCTGGGAGACCAGATTGATGCGAGCATTCTGGTTACCCTTTACCTTCGGGAATTAAAGGTCAGCCAAATAATCGCCAAAGCGTTGACTGAAGATCATGGCAAAGTGCTGGACATCGTTGGCGCAACACGTGTCATTTTCCCGGAACGTGATGAAGCCCACCGTTTGGCGACGACAATGGAAAGTGATTATCTCATCGATACGATCTCTCTGGGAGACGGCATGAGCATCATTGAAATCGCCACACCGGAAAAATTTGTCGGCAAGAGTTTGGGTGACCTCAATCTTCGGAATAAATACGGCGTTCTCGTCCTGGTCGTTAAAGAGTTGGTGCCGGATAAAGTTGTTATGATCCCAACTGCGACGCAGGTGTTGAAAGACAGCGACATTCTCCTTATTCTCGGCAAGGATGATGACCTGGGGAAAATTAAAAAAATGAAATAAGTTAGCACACATGAGTGGTTTCAAATGTTGACTTTATTCCTAATCGTCATGTAACAGGAGGAGTAACGATGCCAATGCACGTTATCAGAATTGTAAGAGAATTGTCAGACAGCGGCTCTTCTTCTGGAACGAATGCTCATACCTTTTGCGAAGAGACGTCTCAGACGAACCTTGCAACATGGGAACCGAATACGGATATTTTTGAAAGTGAAGATCAAGTTATCATTCGTATGGAATTAGCTGGAATCGCTCGCAAGGATCTCTCGGTAAAATTAAAAAATGGTAAACTTTTAATTTCCGGCATTCGTCGCGAAAACAGGCCGCAAAAACAAGTTTATTTTCACAGACTGGAAATTCATTATGGACAATTTTTAAAAATCATTTCAATACCGGAATCCATTGAACATAATGACATTGAGGCACATTTTCAGGAAGGTATACTTGAAATCACCATTTCCAAAACAAGCCAGGTCATTGAAATTCCAATTGCAGTAGAAATTAATTCGAGTGAATAATTATTCTATTCCCCCATGCGGGATTAATCCATATTCAGGAGCTATTAAATGAGTGATCAAAATTTTGATTTGATGTTAGATATAGACCAGGAAATCATTACTAAAATACCCAACGAACTGCCCATCCTGCCGCTGCGTGACACGGTTGTTTTTCCCAATATCGTCACGCCCCTGGTTGTGGCCAGAGAAAAGTCCGTCAAACTTATTCACGACGCGATTTCCGGCTCCAGGCTCATCGGGCTGGTGGCACAAAAAGCTGCGGAACAGGAAGAACCCACAAAGGATGACATTCATAAATTTGGAACGGCAGCAATTATTTTGCGCATGTTGAAATTCCCCGATGGTTCCTTGCGCGTTCTCGTGCAAGGAATTTCCCGAATAAAGATATCATCCGTCATCGGTGAATCACCATATATGACTGCAAAAGTTCGCACCATTAAAGAAGAATACAAAAAATCAACTGAACTGGAAGCACTTAAAAGAAACATCGCCATTCAATTTCAAAAAGTAGTCGGACAGGTGCCGCAGCTACCGGATGAATTACAAGTCGTTGTCGTCAATACGGAGCACCCGGGAAAATTAGCTGATTTGGTGGCCTCTAATCTTAGTATTTCAGTTGAAGAAAAACAGAATTTACTGGAATTGGTGGATATTAAAAAAAGGCTCAAAAAACTCACCGTCCTGGTAAATCGCGAAGTTGAAGTTCTCGACATGGGTACAAAAATTCAGGATAAAGTGCAAACCGAACTGGGAAAGAACCAACGCGAATACTTTTTGCGGGAACAGTTACGTGCGATCCAAAAGGAACTTGGCATTGGCGATGACCGCTCCATGGAAACAGAGGAACTGCGTCAAAAAATTAAAGATGCACAGATGTCCGAAGAAGCGGAAAAAGAAGCGAGCAGGGAGTTGGATCGTTTAGCCAAAATGCAGCCGGGAGCAGCAGAATATACGGTTTCCCGCACTTACCTCGACTGGATGATTGCCCTGCCATGGTCAAAATCAACGGAGGACAATCTGGATATCGAGCAGGCACAAAAGGTTCTGGATAAAGATCATTATGACTTGCAAAAAGTTAAAGAAAGAATCATTGAATACCTTGCCGTAAGAAAATTGAAAAACGATACCAAAGGCCCAATTCTTTGTTTTGTCGGCCCTCCGGGGGTTGGCAAAACGTCTTTGGGACGTTCGATTGCACGCTCCATGGGAAGAAAATTCGTACGTATTTCCCTTGGCGGCGTCCATGATGAAGCCGAAATTCGCGGACACCGGAGAACATATATCGGCGCGCTTCCCGGGCGCATTATTCAGGGCATTAAAAACGCCGGCAGCAACAATCCTCTTTTTATGCTGGACGAAGTCGATAAAATCGGTATGGATTTTCGTGGTGATCCTTCTTCTGCGCTGTTAGAAGTTCTCGATCCGGAGCAGAATTTTTCCTTCTCTGATCACTATTTGGATGTATCTTTTGACCTTTCCAAAGTCATGTTTATTACCACCGCTAATGTTCTGGACACAGTTCCCTACGCTCTTCGGGATCGCATGGAAGTCCTGGAACTTCCCGGTTATATTGAAGAGGAAAAGCTGCAAATCGCATTCAAGTATCTCGTCCCCAGGCAAATTTCCGAGAACGGACTTTCACGAAAGTATATCAATTTCACCCGGACAGGAATGAGAAAAATTATCCACGACTATACTCGTGAAGCAGGTGTTCGTAATCTCGAACGGCAAATTGCCACTCTTTGCAGAAAAGTTGCCAAAGATGTCGCAGCGGGTTGCGAAGAAAAAAAAATCATCACGCCGGAAGTTATTACAGAATTACTGGGGCCGATCAAATTTTATTCTGAGGTGGCCGAACGCACCAGTGAGCCCGGTGTTGCCACCGGCCTGGCCTGGACGCCAACGGGGGGAGACATCCTGTTCATCGAAGCGACACAAATGGCCGGCAATAAGAGTCTCATGTTGACGGGCCAATTGGGAGATGTAATGAAAGAATCCGCACAGGCGGCGCTTTCCTACATTCGTTCCCACGCCAAAGACCTCGGTATTTCGCCGTCCTTTTTTAATAAAAAAGATTTACACATTCATGTTCCGGCCGGTGCGATTCCCAAGGACGGCCCATCTGCCGGCGTGACGATTGCCACAGCCCTGGTCTCTCTCATCAAAGGACGGCCGGTGCGAAACGACCTGGCGATGACCGGCGAAGTGACCTTGCGCGGCAAAGTTTTGCCGGTCGGCGGCATTAAAGAAAAAGTCCTGGCAGCCAGGAGAGCGGGAATTAAAAAAATCATTCTACCCACAAAAAACAAAGATGACCTGGAAGAAATCCCGGATAACGCCAAAAAGAATATGCAATTTTTCCCGGTCGATACGCTGAACCAGGTGCTTGAAATTGCGATTCGTCAACGAAAGAGTCCGCGGACTAGCAAAACAAAGTAATTTTAGATTTTACGTTTCTATTAAATAAAATAACGGCAAGGGAATCACACAAAATAAATAAAATTGTACTGATGGACTATTAGGAATAGTTAAAATTGAAAGAAGAACGGCAAGATTATTTCGCAACTTTGGAAACAAAACTAACGAACAAAAGGTGGGTTAAACACGAGGATGCAAAAAAAGAACTTGGCGTTGAATAATGAATTCTGTTA
>JAACEJ010000298.1 GCA_011682565.1 Actinomycetota bacterium
GTTTTTTTGAGTTCTCTTGTTCACAGACTTTTACCTCAAATTTTCATTTACTCTTTCTCTTACCATTCATCCAAACTGTTTCTATTATACATGCCATAAGGCGTGCTGTATGGCAGTTGTCGAAACTCGAGCTGTATCGTCGTCTTTTGAGACGGCTTGTACTGTAACCGAGCGCCCGAAATAAAAGGCCCGCTCTTCATGATGGGAGATAAACCAACGCCAGAAAAAGGTTGATTCGCAAGACCCCATTGTAAAGACAGCGTTAACGGGATTGAAAAGCTATAAGACAGCGTGTTTAAATACAATCCCTGGCTGAAACCCTGTCCACCCATGGACATGAAACCCATTTGATAGGATTGGGACATTCTGAATCGCGAAGGATCAAGTCCGATAAAATTGACGAGCCCGCGTCCCATTCCGGCAGAATTTCTCAAGACTGTTTGAATATCCTGCGGACGGATTTTCACTTTATATTGTCCGAAAGCAAAATAGGGCAAAAGAAATACAAGGGTTAAAATAATGAACCTGCGCATTTTCAGCACCTCCACTGGAGAATTCATTTGGCCCCGAAAAACCACATCGAAAATTACAATAATATACTTAAAAATCAACAGATAATTTCAAAAGAAAATTCGCAAAATTTAATGGTTATTATATTTTGATCAAAATATTATCGATCAGTCTTGCTTTGCCAATGTAAACAGCCAAAGCAATGAGAATGTTTCCCTTGATTTCCCGCACCGCCTCCAGCGTCACAGCATCAACAATTTCTATATAATCTATTTTACTCGATGCAATGGTATCGATCATCTTTTGCATATGTTTTTTCACAACATTCGGATTTCGCTCACCCCCTTCGATCATCTTCCGCGCTTCGCAAAGCGATTGATAGAGAACCGATGCCTCCGAACGCTGCTGTGGCGTGAGATATTTATTGCGCGAACTCATGGCCAGGCCATCCTCATGACGAATAATAGGCGCGACTGTTATCTCGACATCGAAATTCAGGTCCCTGGTCATCTGTCTGATGACAATGGCCTGCTGCGCGTCCTTTTGTCCAAATATGGCAATATGCGGTTTGACAATATTAAACAGCTTTGTCACAATCGTTGTTACTCCGCGAAAATGAGTCGGACGGAAAGCGCCGCACAGGCTCCTGGTCAGCTTTTCGGCAGTTACAAAAGTTTGATAGCCCTGAGGATACATGGCCTTGTCCGTGGGAACAAAAAGCACATCCGTACCAGCTTGCTGTGCCAGAGTTGTATCGCGATCAATATCCCTGGGGTATTGATCCACGTCCTCGCTCGGGCCAAACTGGGTTGGATTAACATAGATACTGGTTACGACAACGTCAGCCGCTTTATCCGCCATGCGAATAAGACTCAAATGTCCTTCATGCAAGAACCCCATCGTCGGCACAAGCGCAATAACCTTCCCCTCCCACCTCGTCTTTTCTGCGTAGGATTGCATATCTTTTATGTCAGTAACCGTTTTCATAAAAATACTCTCACGCATCAAAAGTAATTCTTACACTTTCTTTTTCTCCGGTTTCCGGCCTCCTAAAAACTTTCATCAAGATTTGGGAATTCATTGTCTTTCACATCCCCGGAATAACTTGAAACAGCCTCGCGGATATCCTGAGCAAGTTCCGCATAGCGGCGAACAAATTTGGGTTTAAACTTTTCATAAAGTCCAAGCATGTCATGCGTAACCAATATCTGGCCGTCGCAGTCGGGTCCGGCGCCAATGCCAATTGTTGGAATGGACAATTCCGCGGTCACCTGCTTCGCCAGTTCATGAGGAATTTTTTCCAAAACAAGACAAAAAGCTCCGGCTTTTTCCACCGCTTTTGCATCTTTTAAAAGCCATTGTGCGTGTTCATCCGTTTTCCCCTGGACAGAGTAGCCGCCGAGATTCCGAATGGATTGCGGCATAAGGCCCAGATGTCCCATCACCGGCATGCCGGAATTGACAAGCTTTCTGATCGTCGGCGCGATGGTCTCCCCGCCTTCCATTTTGACCGCATCAACTTCTGCTTCTTTAAAAAAACGCCCGGCATTTTTTATCGTTTCCTCAGGATTAACCTGGAACGACATAAAGGGCATATCTGCAACAACGAGGGCACGACGGACACCCCGGCGAACGGATTTGCAATGATAAACCGCCTCATCCATTGTATAAGGCAGGGTTGTCTTTTGCCCTGCAAAAACCATCGATGCCGAGTCACCCACGAGAATCAAATCAACAGAGGATTGATCGAGGATCGAGGCAAAGAGATAATCATAAGCGGTAAGTGCTACAATTTTCTCCCCTCGCTTTTTCATGTCGATAATTTTGGGGACGGTGATATTTGTTAAATTTTTTGTTTTATCCACTTGTAAAGCCAAAAAGTAAAAAATACATCTATGCGATACCTGCTGCAAAATAAATACTTAAAGATCAAAACCACCAATAACCGACACGTTACCAGTTAGAACTGTCCCGCTACGGAAAATCGATTCAGTGTGCCGAGTTCTCCGTATGTTGTAAAAGAGTAATCAATATGTATGTTATTCCAAAGCAGCCCCAAACCAATCGCTGCCCCGGCAAATTTATCGTTTGAAGAGTTAACCCTCAAATTTCTACCAAACTGATCATATCCCAGGCGAAGGAAGAGATTGGGCGATAAAGTAAATTCCCCACCCAAAGCACTATACCAGTCTTCATCATTATATTTATAGAGATTAAAACTTAATAGCAGAGGCAAATGAGCAAGGACTTTCGAAAATCCGACTTTGACATTCGTCGGCAGATCATCTTTTGTTTCCACAAAAGCGGACATTGCCCGACCGACATTGAAAACGCCGGCAGCAAAGGTCAGGGACTGGGACGGAATTGTGTACATTACACCGCCATCGACGACCAGGGCATCGGCAAAATAATTATCAATTCCAAAACGGATATATTTCCCGCTCGCACCCACATACAAATTTTTATACGGCTCGATAGCATAGGCTGCGGCGAAAGAAAAGCTGTTGGATGAAAAATTTCCCATCTCCTCACCGGTGATATCCGTTTTGACCAGATTGCCGTAATCCTTGAATAAAACCGCAATGCCCAAATTTCCCGGCCCGACTTTGGGCTGCACAAATCCGACAAAACCCATATTTATATCAAGTAAATCATTCAGGTAAGAAAAGCTGGCCGTCCGCTTGTTAAAAGTAACAATACCCGCGGGATTATATTGGATCGCATTAATATCGCCGGGAATGGCGACAAAAGCGCCGCCCATTGCAGCAGGTCTTGCGCCAACCTGTGTTTTTAAAAACTGAAAGCCCACAGTACCGGGTGAAGGGTCGGCCTGCGATAAAGTTGCACAAAAGAGGAGAATGAGAATTGCGATATTTTTTTTCATAAAGACCCGTCTCCGGTTAGAATAAATAAAAAAGAGCCACCTGTCGGATTCGAACCGACGACCTGCTCATTACGAGTGAGCCGCTCTACCAACTGAGCTAAGGTGGCTAAAGTTTTACAATTTAACAAAATTGCTGCAAAATATCAAGAAAAATGTATTTTGAACAAGAACTCAGATGATATTAATAGCTCACTCCGTCTGGCTATTTGCGCTTTGCAAATAAGAAAAAACGAAAAATCCAATAGAGAAAACAACCACTCCAACAACGAGCGCAATAATCGAAACAATTCCTACCATTCCCAACAAATCGCGAACGTTATTTCGTTCAGTATTTCGTTTATATGCATCGAAAACCGAGTCATACAAAAGCTTTCCGGCGAATAAAACAAACAGCAGAATACCGCCACCAATGCGAATAAAAGCGACGCTTCCCGACATGCTTTTGCGTATAGGAAGGAGCAACCACAGAACAAGACCCCATTTGCCGATTTCCCACACAATGGAAAGTATCTTGCGATTCTTAATAGTTTTTACCAACGAAAAATCCATCACTCCTCAATCCAAAATGCATCTTTGATGTGGTTGATATACGGGGGATGCTTTGCGAAATGAATGGCAACGACATCAAACCGGCAATCGACATCTTTTATCTGGTTTTCTTCCAACCAGGCCTCGGCAACCCTGATCATGTTTTGCTGTTTTCTTCGGTCGACCCAGGTTTCGGGCGGACCAAAAGCGTACGACATACTGCTTTTTACCTCGACGAAGACCAAAGAGTTCCCGTCTTTGGCAATGATGTCGATTTCACCATGTCCGGCACGGTAGTTTCTGACAAGAATTTTCATCCCGCCATCGGACAGATATTTTTCAGCCAGGTCTTCGCCCCTTTTCCCCAATTGTGCTCTTTTATTCGCCGGATTCATAAATATCCAAAAGTTGTTTGGGCCTGAACGATTTGCGATGGATAGGAGTGAGTCCTGCATTTCGGATCGCTTCGATATGCATTTTGGTTGGATAGCCCTTGTGCTGAGCAAAGCCATAGCCGGGGTACATTTTTTCATAATCGATCATAATCTGATCCCGCGTAACTTTGGCGATGATCGATGCCGCAGCAATGGACATGGAGCGTGCATCGCCTTTAACAAGACACTCAAAAGGCATATCAAGGGTGATTCCTTTTCGACCATCAACAAGCGCGTAATCGGGCGCCATATTCATATTGGAAACCGCATCTTTCATTGCGCAGTAGGTTGCCTGCAAAATATTGATCTCGTCGATGATCGACTGCGGGATAATACCGACGCCAATGGCCAGTGCTTTTTTTTCAATAATCTTCTTCGCAATCAGTCGTTTCTTCTCCGATAACTTTTTGGAATCATTAATTTGCGGAATTAATCGCTGATTTCTTGGAAAAATAACCGCAGCAGCCACAACCGGTCCTGCGAGGGGACCACGTCCGGCTTCATCAATACCGGCGATGCAGCAGTAGCCCTTTTTCCATAGAGTACGTTCGAATTTCAGGAGATTTGTTGGTTTCATAAAACTAATAATTCGAGTTTATCGCTATAGCGCAACGCTGGTAAAGAGAAAATTGCTACGAATAGATCGTTTCCGCGATAACAAGTAAAACATGTCATTCCAAGAGCATACCATCGCAAAAAACAGAGCTACAAAGCGATCTTTACAAAACAATCTCTTGGGTAATATTCAGATTTCTTCACTTCGTCGCAATGATATTTTTTATTTTTAACAAATTACTACCAAGTTCCCCTTATTGTTTTTCTGCTCATTTTATGTCGGGTTTATGTCGGGTTTGTCGATTTCTATTTTTAAATACATACCTGGTAGCCCGACCCGTTTTCCCAACCCTTTCAAGAATATTTTTAGAACACATTTCTTGTAGATCTCTCAAAGCAGTTCTATCGTTAATATTGAACAT
>JAACEJ010000299.1 GCA_011682565.1 Actinomycetota bacterium
GAGGGTTTTGTATTCATTTCCGGATATGTCGCAGGGATCGTTTACAGTCGTATTTTTTTTAAAACTGATCTTCATGTGCTTACAAAAAGAACGCAGAAAAGAGCGTGGGTAATTTATTTCTATCATTTAATTTTGTTTTTAGGTATCCTGCTGTTGTGCGTCCTCGTGCCCTCCCTGCGGTCAACAGCTTTTAAATCATTATCGCCGTTATTTTTTGATAAACCCGTGCAATCTGTTGTTTTGGGGTCTGTTCTTTTGTACCAGCCTGTTTACTTGAATATTCTGCCTATGTATGTTATTTTTATTTTACTATTGCCCGTTTTTTTTCACATGTTTTACAATCAAAAAGAAAAAACAGTTTTTGTTATTTCAATCGCATTTTGGTTTCTTGCTCAAGCACATTTATTGTATCGTCTGAGTCTGGCCATACATGACATTGTTCCTGTTAATCTTGGAAATTTTGATATCATGGGATGGCAGTTTATCTTTATGATAGGAAGTTATCTGGGGTTTCGAAAATTCAAAAGCGAGCAAATCAATCAGCATCCCATAGAAAAAGCCACTTTAAATAAAAAAAATACTGTTTTGATTTTTATTGCTGTTTACGTTTTTTTCCTGATGCTTCGTTATGGAATTATATCCAGTCATATTCCCCCGAAACTCTTTAGACATCTTTTCGATGTACATAGTCTTGGATTACTGAGATTGGCGAATTTCTTCACTCTGGCTTATTTAATCTCTTTTACTGCATCTTTTTTTGAAAAGAAAAAAATAACAAAGTTTTTTGCTTTTTTAGGGCAGCATTCACTCCAGGTCTACTCTTTTCATATCATCATCCTTTATGCAATAATACTCTTTTGTGAAAATTGGCAGATATTTTTAATTTATATTCAGCTATTACTTTACTTTTTAGGTATCGCTCTTTTGTTCTTTTCAGCATGGCTTCATCGTTGTTATCAATTGAAAACAATCACCTTTCGTAATTTGGTGATTGTTTAGCTGCTTCCTGGAAAAAAAACAAAAACCAACTTTAAAAGGAATGTTTTTGTGGAAAAGGAAATTTACCCACTGTTTGGCATTGTGGCGGTTTTGAACACGCCATTTACACAAAACGATAAAATCGACATATCCGCCTTGAAGCGTCATGTAGAGGCTGCCATACAAGCCGGTGTTGCCAGTTTTCTCGTTCCGGCAATGGCATCCGAAGTGGCCAAACTTTCAATGATGGAACGGCACAGAATGGTCGCCGCAGTACTGGAACAGGTAAACAGCCGGGTGCCGGTAATTGGTGGAGCAGGAGAACCGGACAAGAGCCGTCGTGAAAAAATTGTAAAAGATTTGCTCGCATTGGGCTGCGGCAATATTCTCCTGCAAATCGATTACCGGAATGATGATCAGTACATCAAAGATGTTCTGGCCATTTCTAATCTCAGACCCGATATGCTTATGCTGCAGGATTGGGATTTTGGCGGCAGCGGTTTGCCTTTATCCCTGATCCTGCGCCTTTTTGAAGAGATCGATGTTTTCCGTTGCCTGAAAATTGAAACGGTTCCTGCGGGTACAAAATACACTGCCGTGTTAAATGCCACAAATGGTCGCCTTCACGTTTCCGGCGGATGGGCGGTTTCACAAATGCCCGAAGGACTGGAGCGGGGTGTTCATGCATTTATGCTCACCGGTATGTATGAAATTTACACGACAATTTATTCACTTTACAAAGAAGGCCGAACCGCCGAAGCACAAAAGCTCTTTTATAAAATACTGCCCGTACTTTCGTTTTCAAACCAGCACCTCGACATTTCAATTCATTTTTTTAAACGTCTTTTATACAGCCAGGGCATTTACCCAACAGCGAACGTCAGAGAACCCATCCTGCCATTTGATGATATACATGAACATACGGCAAACAGACTCATCGAATATGTGATGAAATTAATTGCCCAAGTATAAATGATAATTTTTAATAACTTTGGAAGACACATAATGAAGATCAATTTCAAAATCCTTTGCCCAACAAGTTTTTTTATTCTTTTGCTTTTTTCTTTTTCATTCCCTTCCTATGGAACAGACTGGCTGAATCTCCGGCAAAACTTTAAAAATCCGCCCATGGATTGCCGGCCGCACACGCGCTGGTGGTGGCCATTGTCCGTGACGAAAAAGGAAATTACATGGGAACTGGAACAAATGTGCAGCCACGGCATCACCGGTGTTGAACAGATTACCATGGGGCAGCAGTATCAAAAAGGGAATGTTCCCTTTATGTCGGATCAGTTTATCGATCTGCTTAAACACACCGTGAAAGAGGCAAAACGTTTGAATATGGAGGTATCCATAAACTTTGGCGGCCCGGGATGGATCATTGGTGGCGAATGGGTTCCACAAGAAGAACGCAGCAAAGATATTGTTCCCACATCACTTCTTTTGCACGGGCCGAAATTGTTCGATGGTAAACTCTCTTCAAAACTGATACGCACCCACAGGTCGTGGGAGATATGGTCGCCAAAATTATCCGGTAAGGAAAAATTGCTTGCAGTTGTGGCAGGAAAAATAAAGGGGAATAGCATTGACGAGAAATCTTTGATTGTGCTGACATCGAAAGTAAAGAATAAAAGGATTGTCTGGCACGTCCCCAAGGGTAAATGGCGACTCATGGCTTTTTGGCTCAAGAAAAACAGCGGTGGTGTTGCCGTGGATCATTTCAGTGTAACGGCAATGCAACATTATTGCGATTATTTCGGCGGCAAACTCTATCGTGCTTTCGGCGACGAATTCGGCAAAACCGTGGATTCCTTTTTTGCCGATAGTTTTGAATTACCCGATTCACCTTCAGGATTTTATTGGAGCGACAATCTACTGGAAGAATTTCACCATTTTAAAGGCTACGATCTTACGCCCTACTTGCCGGCAATATGGTGGCAGGTTGGAAAAATTTCTCCAAAAATTCGTTATGACGTCAATGAATTTCTGAATTATCAAGGGATGAAAGCTTTTTTCGGAGTGTTTCTCGGCTGGTGCCACGATCATGGCATCAAAGGCCGCATTCAACCGTATGGTTTTACAACAGATAACATTGAAGCAGCCGGTTTGACAGATATACCGGAAATGGAAATTACTCCCGGCGAAAAAGACAAACATCCCTGGTTTGACACGAGAATCGGACCTAAAAAATATGTGGCTTCCGGCGCACATATTTATGGTCGGCCGATCATCTCCACAGAAGCATACACTTTTATTCATCGGGAACGTTATCGGACAACATTGGAGGAATTGAAAATTGCCACAGACGGCTATTTGCGATGTGGCGCAACAAAGTTCTATAATCATGGTTACAGCTTTTCACCGGAGCATGGTATTGCACCAACAAGAACAATCGGCTTTGCAGCACGAATCAGCCACCAAAACATCTGGTGGGATTATTATCCCCTGCTTGCTGATTATGTGGGACGCTGTTCCTGGATTCTGCGCCAGGGTCATCTTGCACCGGACATTGCCGTTTATTCTCCTCTGGCCAACCAATGGACATTGGATGTTTTGAATGCGCGAAAATGGACGCGTGAATTTGACTGGGGCGACTTGGGCGAATTGCTCATTGCCAACGGTTATGATTTCGATTTATTAAATGATGATGCCCTGCAGCACATTGCCAAAATTGAAAACGGTGTGATCAAAATTCGGAACATGGAGTACAAAATTTTGCTTATTCCAAACGTCCAAAGCTTGCCCTTGAAAACACTGCAATTTATCGAAAACTATGCTCGGAAAGGCGGCGTTGTCATTGCGCTCGACCGATTACCGGATTCATCCGTCGGCCTCGAGGATTTTGCAACTCGTGATAATAAAGTTCGGGAATTGGTTCAACACATGTTTGTTGAAAAAACAAGCAGAGGACAGAGTACGAAAAAATACGGCAGCGGTCAAACATATTACATTGAAAAAGTTATTCACCGGCCCATCTGGTGGGATCAATACGCCAGCTATCTCGATCCGTTCCTGAAAATTCTTCGCAAGCACGTACAGCCGGATTTCGGGATTGATTTTGCATATTATTCGCTGCGCAAAAACAAAGGACTTTCATTTATGCATCGAAAATTAACAGATGCGGCTATTTATTTCGTCACAAACATTCAAGATAAAACAAGTAAAATTCCTGTGACCTTTCGGGTTAAAGACTGCATTATTGAAAAATGGAATCCTTATAACGGAAAAATTTCGCCTGTATATTGTTATAAAGAGAAAAATAACGGCATCAAAGTTCCTTTAAAACTGATGCCTTATGAATCTGTAATTTTTGTTTTTCACTCCCGACAAAATGCAAAGCATATCATAAACACGACTTTTACCGACATAACCAAAATTGAAGGGAAAACTGTTACTGCAATCGCATCCCAAAATGGAGAACACTTTATTGAATTGCAGACAAATGAGAAAAAGTCTATCAAAGTGAGCGACATTCCCGCGCCGTTGCTCATTTCAGGCAAATGGACGTTGACAATTGAAGATAAAAGCTTTCACCGGATGAACAAAACTATGCTTTTCTTAACCTCATGGACGGATGATCCTAAAACACGCCATTTCAGCGGCACAGGAAAATACGAAATTCAATTTAATCTGCCGAAAGAATACGTCGCCCCAAATATCCTTTTACAACTCGATTTAGGACAGGTCGGCAATATCGCGGATATTAGCATAAATGGGAAGAAAGTGGGGATTGTCTGGATGCGTGGGCAAACAGTGGATATAACCCAATCCATTCATCCAGGTAAAAACAAGCTGGTTGTCGATGTTACCAATACTCTTATAAATCGCGTTTCCGCTATGAAAAAGGCACCGCCGGTACCAAAAGAACTTGTGCCGCACTATGGCGCCGGAACGGCAAAAGCGGCTACCAGTATTCCGCGTGAATTCGGCTTTACAGCCTTGCCTGCATCTGGATTAATGGGGCCGGTTAAAATTATTGCGCAAAAAAAAGTGGAGGTTGTGTTTCACTAAAAGGAAAGACGACGCTATTGTAAAAACTTGAAAAGGATCGTAATCAAAATGATGATGCCGAATCCGATATTCATAAATGTGAACATCATATTAAAACGCTTGTTCATGTCCTCAAAACGTTTGTCAATTGCTTCAAAACGTTTGTCCATGTATTTGTACATATCTTCAAAACGTTTGTCAACTGCTTCAAAACGTTTATCCATGTATTTGTACATATCTTCAAAACGTTTGTCAACTGCTTCAAAACGTTTGTCTATTGCCTCAAATCTTTTATCGATCCTTTCAAAACCTTGTTTCATTGCTTCGGCAAGTATCTT
>JAACEJ010000300.1 GCA_011682565.1 Actinomycetota bacterium
TTCGAGATAATTCAGAGTTTGGTTTTTAATTCGTGTAAAATCATCTTCTTTAAAGGCGGGTACCAGAACAGCTTCTTTTAAAAGCTGATAATACTTTTCCCAATTATCTTTATGGACCCGGCCGGTAATCACTGTCACTTCTTTGTCAACCTGGGCGCCATAACCTGCGGCCATGGGATAAAGCTTTTGCAATATCTGATCATAACTATTTTTCAAAGTGGATGCATCCGTCAACATTTCGGCGGTGATGGATGCGAGCCCCTCTTTGCCGACCGGATCGTCCTGAGAACCAACGTGAAAAAAAAGACGTACAGATATCGTCGGATCACTTTTTGAAGCGACCAGAACAAGGCGTTCGGATTGTGTTTGCGTACATGACATGATAAAAAGTCCCACGAGTATTGTGATAATTGCTATTTTCATCCTATTTCCCTCCTTTAAGCACGACCACAGTTCTTTTCTGCCTGACAAAGTATTTGTTCGCCACTTTGCGAATATCTTTTGGCGTGACCTGAGCAAGTGTTACATAATACTTGTCGATGGCGTCGATACCGTCGGTTACGGCAACAACGCGCGTAAGCGTACCGGCCACTTTTTCCGGCGTATCAAGATTCATCAAAAAACCATAATGACTGTGGTTGCGTTGAATGTTTAGTCTTTCGGGGGAAACCAGTTCCTTTTGAAATTTTTGTACTGTTCTTTCCAGTTCATGTTCGATGTTTTTGATATCATTTTTATCTCTGACCATTGTTATAATGGTGATCAAATTAGGGTCGCGATTCATACCCAAATCAGCGTTGAGGAATTGTACACGTTGTTCTTTGATGACCAGCTTTTTATAAAGTTCACTGGTCTCGCCAAAAGCAAGATTATTAAAAATATCAATTGCTGCATAATCTATGTTTTCAGGATCGAAAGCCAGTCCTTTATACGCGAGAGTCAGGATCGGCAAAGTACGACCGGAAAAGATGACCTGTGCGCGGCGTTCTTTTTTTTGTTCCGGCTCTTTGGGGATTTTCGGCGCAATATAGCCGGTTTTCCATGAGCCATAATATTTCTGAACTTTTTCTATCGTTGTGGTCGGATTAATGTCGCCAATGATGAGCAGAACAACATTCTCCGGGCGATAATAACGTTTGTAAAAATTGAGACTGTACTGGTACATCTTTGGCATCGCTTCGATGTCTTTGCGAAAACCGATGGTGGTGTGACGGTATGTATGCTTTTTGAACGCGGTCTCCATCAGTTTTTCTTCAAGATGTGACCATGGAGAGGAGAGACCTTTCAAATATTCTCCATGAACCGCTCCGGCTTCTGTTTTAAAAGCCTGTTCTGTGTAGCGGAGATTCATGAAACGATCGCTTTCCAGCTTCATCACCGTATCCAAATCTTCTCCGGCAAAATTGAGGTGAAAACAAGTGTAATCGTCTGTGGTGTACGCGTTGGCATCGGCACCTATTTCCGTCATTATATGATCATAGACATTGCCGGGATAGGTCTTTGTGCCACGAAACATCATGTGTTCAAAAAAGTGGGCAAAACCGGTGTGTCCTTTTTCATATTCATCGCGCGATCCCGTTCTGACAATCGAGTAATAAGAGACGAGACCTTGGTTCTCCATGGGAATAAGAATGATTTTGAGTTTGTTTGCCAGAGTTTTTATCTGATAACTGTACGGAAAGATGCCCTGCGGCGCACTTGTTGCGGTTTGTGGAAAAGACAATGCTCCCATTGTTGTAAATGCAACCAGCATAATCCAAAATCCTTTCATAAGCGGTTTCTCCTCGATGAGTTTTAAATGCGAATTGAATTATCCGTACTTAACAATGCAATTCCTGCATTGACCGGTGAAAAATAATTTAGTATTTTGTAGTACTATGTCAAGGTTTTTATCCGGCGAATTGTGCAGATAAATCTATATGGCGCAATTTTTCGCAGCCGGTAAAATTTGACAAAATAAATTAATGGCAGGATAATTGATCGCGGGATAATTGATGACAGCAGAACAATTTAAAAAAATCAAAAGAGGTCGAATGAAATGCAGTTGCTCCCTAGATTTTATAATCATAAACTATTTGTTTTTCGCCAGGTATGTGCTTGTCATCGAAGCCGTTGCACATTTCAGTCGTACTTGTAAAATATAATATTGTTATTCCGCCGCTTGCTCGTATGAAACAATATAACTTATGCGTCATTTTGCCAGAAGCAAACAGTTATTTTTAATTATTTTGTCCGTAATCATTTTGTCTTAAATTTTAACAAGAAAAAATGGTGGCTTGCTATTCTTATCCACTCGATTTGACACAGAACCCCTCAATCGGCTTTGCAGGTGAGAAGCGGAATTATGATTCATATTTTTGTGTTAAAAATATGAATTCCTTCCATAACAGAAAACTCGCGAGGTTTGTCATGAAAAAAATAACGCGTAGAAGCTTTATAAAAAACAGTATAAAAGGCACTGCCGCGATAACAGCGACCCTGGGCGTTTCCGCTGTTACCGAATCTTTCGCGGGCAATTCCCAGATTGATCAGGTCGTGCTTGGAAAGTCCGGCGTTAAGCTGTCCCGTTTGGCAATGGGAACCGGCACACGGGGGTGGAAGCATGTATCGGATCAAACAAAACTTGGTGTGAAAGGATTTATCGATCTTGCGCAGCACGCTTATGATTCCGGTATTACATTTTTCGATGTTGCTGATATTTACGGGTCACACACTTTTTTGCGGGAAGCATTAAAATATATTCCGCGCGAAAAGATCGTCATTTTAACGAAAATCTGGACTGCACCGAATAACTGGATGAAAGTACAAAGTGCACCGGTGGCGCTGGATCGTTTCCGCAAAGAA
Organism: Actinomycetota bacterium; assembly: GCA_011682565.1. Classification (GTDB taxonomy): domain Bacteria; phylum Zhuqueibacterota; class Zhuqueibacteria; order Residuimicrobiales; family Krinioviventaceae; genus Hydrothermomicrobium. The sequence continues at coordinate 2,845 of JAACEJ010000300.1, forward strand.
ATCGGCACAGATTATTTGGATATAGTTCTGATTCACAGTCAGACATCACCCAATTGGCCGGAGGAGCAAAAAAGGATGCGCGATGATCTTTCCGAGGCGAGAGAGAAAGGGATCATCCGCACTATGGGCGCTTCCTGTCATTCTCTCGGTGCGCTCAAAGCCGCTGCCGGCAGCGATTGGGTGGAGGTTTTGCTGACACGAATCAACCCCGCAGGCGCGCGCATGGATGACACGCCGGAAAAGGTCATGCCGGTCATTAAAAAAGCATACGACAGCGGCAAAGGTGTGATTGGGATGAAGATATTTGGCTGCGGGAAATTGGTGAAAGAACAAGAGCGCGAGGCGTCGCTCAATTTTGTTCTGAAAAGCGGCAATGTGGACGCCATGACAATCGGATTCGAAAACGGGATGCAAATGGATGATACGATTAAGCGGATTAACAGGATTGTTCATTCTTAGGCATTATGCAGGAATAAATTGGTCATATCAATGAGTAACTCGTAAAAAGTCCTAAAATGTCATTGCGAGCGAAGCAAAGCAATCTGAATGTCGACTAACGTGCTGTTTTATAAAGATCGCTTCCCCGATAATTCGGGGTAAACTCACGCTCCGCTCCTCGCGATGACATGCTTTTCGACTTTTTACAAATTTGTCTTAAATTAATTGGCCAAAATTAGTTTTTAAAGTGAGGGGTAAAATGAATCGTCGAAAATTTATTAGAAATAGCACAAGTACGGCAATGGCATTTGCTGTAGCTGATCCACTGCTTCGTGCGTTATTCGCTTATCCTGTTGCAGAATTCAAAGGGGATATTCCGAAACGCGTGCTTGGCAAGACCGGAGAAAAAGTCACAATTATAGGCTTGGGCGGTTGGACTGTTGGCCGCATCAAAGATGACAAGGTTGCACTCGATGTGATCAGCAAAGCTTTTGATGTCGGCATTAACTTTTTTGATACGGCGCATAGCTACCAGGATGGGCGTAGCGAGAAGCTTTATGGTAAGGGTTTAAAAGGGCGGAGGAATAAGATTTTCCTCATGTCAAAGTCTACAAAACGGACAAAGGAAGAAGCGCAAAAAGAATTGGACCTGACTCTGAAACGGCTGCAAACGGATCATCTCGACTTGTGGCAATTTCACAGCATTAAAACGAAAAAAGATGTCGATACAATTTTTGCGCCCGGCGGGGCGTTCGAAACGGCCGCAAATGCGAAAAAGGAGGGAAAGATTCGTTTCATAGGCATAACCGGGCATTTCGATCCGCATGCTCATTTGCAGGCTTTGAAACACCACGAGCTGCTCGACACTATACAAATGCCGATCAATCTTGTCGATCCGCATCAACTCAGCTTTACAAAAATGGTTCTTCCCAAAGCCCTGGAGCATAACCTCGGGATTATTGCCATGAAGACGATAGCAAATGGAAGAATTCTTGAACACCAGGTTGCGCCGGTTAGAGAATGTCTTACTTATGTCTGGAATTTACCTGTATCGGTGATCGTTTCCGGTTGTGATCTGCCGGAACATGTAGTGCAGAACTCTGAGACTGCCAAAACATTCAGAAAACTGACGGAAAAAGAACGCAAGAGAATTCTGGCCTCAACAGCAAAATTTAACGGCCCTGAGGTGGAATATTACAAAAAGAAAACTGCGGGGTGATCTTGTTGGAATGAAAAATGATCTCTTTTGCAAAGCTAATCAAAGAATCTTTAGGGTCTATAACGTATTGAGTGTGTACCCGCCCACCCACTGTTCAAGAATGAAGCAATAATAAATAAATGTCAGGATAATTATAGTATTAAAAGTTATTTCTTTGTTTTTTTGACAAGAATTTTATAAACATCTTTTTAACCACGAATTTCACTAATGACACGAATTGATATAAAAATGAATTGGCATTTGAATGATTCTTAATATTAGTGTAATTGGTGGAATTCGTGGTTCGTTATCTCTTTATTTTTAAATGCAGTTTACTGTGCTATGAATAACGACCTTGTAAAAAACATATTTTGATACTTCTGCCGGCAGATAAAACTCGCTTTTTCTCCAAGACTCGTAGACAAATCAAGTATCAGGAAAAATATTTGCACCCAAAAAGCACATTTTTAATAGCTGATCCACTCCTTTAAATTATCTCTTTGTCCTTGTGGTTCTCAATTCGCAAGTCCGTCACTCATTATCCTGCCGGTAATCATCCTGTCTATAAAAATTTGAAATACCTAATCGTCTCATGGGATTTTGTACCCACTCAAAACGTTATAGAGCCTAAATTTCTATATCTGCATACAAGCGCGGATATTCTTCCTGTATTTATACATTTTGCTAAAAACATGAACAAAGCTTCTCGCAAATTATCGATTGCTTCAACTTTGCTATAACCCTGAGAATGCACGTTGAGGATCGGACAAGAAGAAACAAACCAACGTTTTCGTTTCTCAATAGTATATGTAAGGCGTGCAA